>JANJTJ010000121.1 GCA_024711145.1 Balneolales bacterium | reverse complement strand
CCGACAGCCTGCCCGCCGCCGAACCCTGGGTGGACCGCCAGGAGGTGATCCGCCTGGGGCAAACCGCCGCCGTGGACAATCCCTCCGATACCGCAGGCAAACTCATACCCCTGCCCGAGAACGCATCCCGTGCCATTCTGCCCACCAAACCGGTGCAGTTGGCCGGTGCGCCGAAAAACAGGTGACCCATCGTATTTTCCCGTCCATCTTTGAACCGGGAAATGGGTAAAGTAATCGCCATAGCGAACCAGAAAGGCGGTGTGGGCAAAACCACCACCGCCATCAACCTAGCGGCCTCCCTGGCGGCCATCGAGCATCCGACCTTGCTGATCGACATGGATCCGCAAGCCAACTCGACCAGCGGCCTGGGCATCGAACCGCACAGCGTTTCGGCTTCGGTCTATGAGATTCTGGTCAACGGCATCGATACCCAGGATGCCATACGGTCGTCCGAACTGCCCTTTCTTGACCTGATCCCATCCCACATCAATCTGGTGGGTGCCGAGATCGAGATGGTGGAACGCCCCAACCGGGAGAAGATCCTGCGCAAAGCGCTGGAGACCTACCGCGAGAAGTACGATTTCGTGGTGATCGACTGTCCGCCATCGCTGGGGCTGCTCACCATCAACGCGCTCACCGCGGCCGATTCGGTCCTCATTCCGGTACAATGCGAATATTTCGCGCTGGAAGGTCTGGGCCAACTGCTCAACACCATCAAGATCGTGCGCCAGCATCTCAACCCCTCGTTGGAGATCGAAGGCGTGGCCCTCACCATGTTCGACACCCGTACCCGGTTGAGCAACCAGGTGGCCGAAGAAGTGCAGCGGTATTTCGGCGACAAGACCTTCAGGACCATCGTGAGCCGGAACGTGCGCCTGGCCGAAGCGCCCAGTTTCGGCAAACCCGCCCTGCTCTACGACAGCGTGAGCCAAGGCACCCGCAATTACCTGAGTTTGGCCCGGGAGCTGATCACGCGCAACAAGGACCGGTTCCCGGGTAGCCCCATCTTCCAGGAAGCCGAGGGAGGCGAGGCATGAACCAGGGCAAGAAAGTGCTGGGGCGTGGCTTGGGCGCGTACTTCGGCGATGCGCCGACCCCGCCCGTGGCCACCAGCCCCGACGAGATCCGCCTGATGGACCCCACCGTCCGTGTGAATGTGGTACTCATGGTGCCGGTACGGAACATCCGTCCCAACCCGCACCAACCCCGCAAGGAATTCGACGAACTCCGGTTGCAGGAACTGGCCGATTCCATCCGCCAGCACGGGCTCATCCAACCGGTGACGGTGCGGTATGTGGGCGAAGACCGGTACGAACTGATCTCGGGTGAACGGCGGCTGCGTGCCAGCCGCATGGCCGGCATCGACAGCATACCGGCTTACATCCGCGAGGCCGACGACGAGCAGAGCATCACGTTCGCGCTCATCGAAAACGTGCAGCGGGAGCAGCTCAACCCCATCGAAGTGGCCTACGGGTACCAACGGTTGCTCGAGGAATGCGCCCTCACCCAGGAGGAAGTGGCCGATCGGGTGGGCAAGAACCGCACCACCGTGACCAACATGCTGCGTCTGTTGCAACTGCCCCCCGTGTTGCAGCAAGCGCTGAAGTCGGGCCGCATCAGCATAGGGCATGCCCGTGCGCTGATCACCGTGGAATCGGAACGCCTGCAGGAAGACCTGATGGCCAAGATCATCGAAGGGGATTGGTCGGTCAGGCAGGTGGAAGACCACGTGCGCGGGCTCACCGCCCGCAAAGCCGCCAAAAACAAGGTGCTGTCCAAAAAGGAACAGCAAGACCTGGAGCTGATCCAGCTGTCCAACCGCATACGTCAGCGGTTGAGCACCAAGGTGTCCATCCGCCGCAAGCAGCAGGGCGGCGAAATCCGGATCGAATACTATTCGAACGACGACCTCGACCGCATCCTCGCGCTGCTTGAACCTTCGGCGTGAGATCCTGACCCTGGCCTGGGTGCTGCTTGCCGCCGCACCCGCCCTGGCCCAAGTGCGCGATACCGTGCCCGAACCGCGGATCGTGATGCGAAAGAGCCTGATGGTGCCGGGCTGGGGCCAGGCCGTGAACCGCCAGCATTGGAAGATCCCCATCGTGTACGGCACCCTGGCCGGTTTTGCCGGTTACGCCCTCTGGGCCGACAGCCGCTACAAGGGCTACCGTGCCGCCTATTACAACGCCATCAATGCCGACCAACGGTTCGGCCCCACACCCACCTGGGTGCCATCGGGGCAACCCGCCCAGATCTACCGCACCAACCGCGATTATTTCCGCAACCAGAGGGATCTGACCTGGGTGATGACCGGTGTGGCCTGGGGATTGAACGCAGTTGATGCCTACATTTTCGCGCACTTGCGCGATTTCGACGTGAGCGACGATCTTTCCGCCCGCATCGGCGTGGGAGCGGAACCTGTTCCGGCCGCACCCGGCAGAGGTCCCATGCTTGCACCATCGGCCCGCCTGCGCCTATACATCCCCTAAACCCCCGACCTCAAACTTCAAACTTCAAACCCCGAACCCCGAACCCCGAACCCATGACCCAGGACTTCAACTTGCATTACGCCGACGGATTCGAACGCGATATCTGGAGCGTTTTCAAAATCATGGGCGAATTCGTCGATGGCTACGACACCATGCTTCGTATCGGTCCATGTGTTTCGGTATTCGGATCGGCGCGCCTCAAACCGGGAACGGAATATTATGAGAAAGCCGTCCGTCTGGCCGAAATGATCACCGGCCTCGGCTTCGGTGTGATCACCGGCGGTGGCCCCGGCATCATGGAGGCCGGCAACAAAGGCGCCCGGCAGGGTGGGGGCAAATCGGTAGGTCTGTGCATCAAACTGCCCTTCGAGGAAGCCGCCAACGCCTACGTGGACCACAAGTACCGGGTCGATTTCAACTACTTCTTCGCCCGGAAGGTCATGTTCATCAAATATGCCCAGAGTTTCGTGGTATTTCCGGGCGGGTTCGGCACCCTGGACGAACTGTTCGAATCGCTCACCCTCATCCAGACCCGCAAGATCTCCCGGTTTCCGGTCATTCTGGTGGGTACCGAGTATTGGGGCGGTTTGGTGGAGTGGATCCGCACCAAGATGGTGGCCGAAGGCACCATCAGCCCGACCGATCTGGATCTGTTCCATGTGACCGACGATCTGGACGAGGTGATCCGCATCATAGACAGCTTCTATCGCGATCGGGTGCTGACCCCGAATTTTTGATGTATTTTCGCCCTCTCACATCTTCGTGGTAGGGCTGCCGCGATACCATAGGAACCACCAACCCGTTCCTTTACCAGATAGAGAACCACCAACCCAACCGACGAACGCATCATGAAACGCTTCACTACCGCCATCCGGGCATTCTTCGTGGTCACGATGGTCGCCTTGGCCGTACCGGCTGCGGCCCAGACCTACGAGGATGCCGTTACCGCCTACAACCAGGGCGACGAACTGGCCAAACAGAACCGCTACCGCGAATCCATCGCCGCATTCGAGCGGGTGGTGAACATCAGCGGAAGCCTGGGCGAGCAGGGCGCCGAGATCCGTCGCCGCGCCGAAGGCCAGATTCCCCAGCTGTACATGGCCATCGGCATCCAATCGGCCCGTGCCGAGAACTGGGCCGCCGCCGAGGTGGAGTTCCAGCGTACGATTACCGAAGCCCGGAAATACAACAACCAGCAGATCGCCCAACGCGCCGAACAATTCCTGATGCAGGTGTATGTGGGGCATGGCACCGAAACCCTGCAGGCCGGCGACAATGAAGCGGCCATCGCCCTGTTCGACAAGGCCCTGGGTATCCAGCAGAATTATGCCGCCGCATACTACAACAAAGGGTTGGCCTACCGGAACCTGGACAATCTGGAACAGGCCCTGGCCAATTTCGACCGGGCCATCCAGCTCGGCACCGGCCGCAACCGCCAGGTCGGCGAAGCCGCCACCTCCGCCGCCCGCAACTTCCTGCTGCTTCTGGCCGCCCGCGAGAAGGAAGCCAAACGCTTCGACGACGCCATCCAGTACCTGAAACAGGCCCTGCAGTATCAGCCTGAAGATGCCGAGCTGCACTACCGCCTGGCCGAGATCTACAATGTGCGCGCCGAGTTCGACCTGGCCCTGGAAAGTGCCAACAAGGCGCTCACGTTCGAACAGGGCGGCCCGGTGGACCGCGCCCGCATCTGGTTCGAAGTTGGCACCGCCCAGAAATTCAAAGGCAACGTGTCGGCCGCCTGCGAAGCCTACAAGAACGCCAGCTACGGCGACTTCCGCGCCTCTTCGGAACACGCCATGACGCACGAACTGAAATGCGGTACCTGATGCCCGACTGAGCATCATCCTCCGAAAAAGCCGGACGCTTCCCCGTCCGGCTTTTTTTGTGTCCGTATCTTGGGCCACCCATTCACCAATCCGGTTTTTCCCATGTCCCGCACCTTGGACCAACGCTGTGTAGACACCATCAGAACCCTGAGCATCGATGCCGTGAACCAGGCCAATTCGGGCCATCCGGGCATGCCCATGGGTATGGCCGACGCGGCCTTCGTGCTGTGGACCGAATTCCTGCGGCACGACCCCGCCCGGCCCGATTGGTTCGATCGCGACCGGTTCATCCTGTCGGCCGGGCACGGCAGCATGTTGCTGTACAGCCTGCTGCACCTCACCGGGTACGACCTGAGCCTGGACGAGATCAAGCGGTTCCGCCAGTGGGGCAGCAAAACCCCGGGTCACCCCGAGTTCCGCCATACGGCCGGCGTGGAAACCACCACGGGTCCCCTGGGCCAGGGGTTCGCCAACGGCGTGGGCATGGCCATCGCCGCCGGCCATCTGGCCGCCCAGGTGAACACGGATACCCGCAAACCGGTTGACCACACCATTTATGCCATCGTTTCGGACGGCGACCTCATGGAAGGGGTGAGCCAGGAGGCGGCCTCCCTGGCCGGCCACCTGAAGCTGGGCAATCTGATCTACCTGTACGACGATAACAAGATCACCATCGACGGATCCACCGACCTGGCCTTCACCGAAGATGTGTTGGCCCGGTTCGAAGCCTACGGATGGCACACCGCCGCCGTGGACGGCCACGACCGCGACGCCATCCGGGCGGCCATCGCCCAGGCCCAGCTGGTATCCGACAAACCCTCGCTCATCGCTTGCCGCACCCGCATCGGGTACGGAAGCCCGAACAAGGAGAATTCGCACGAATCGCACGGCTCACCCCTGGGCGAAACGGAAGCGCGCCTTACCAAAGAGGCCTACGGGTGGGACCCCGACGCCACGTTCCATATTCCGACCGATGTGGCGGCGCACTTCCGCCAGGCCTTGGACAAAGGCCGCGACCTGCGCACCCATTGGGAAGCCGAATTGGAGGGGCTGAAATCGGAAGCGCCCGAGCGGGCCGCCTACCTGGACGCCTGCATGAACCGCAAAACCGTGGATTGGACCGCGGTATTGCCGACCTACGCGGCCGATGCCAAAGGCATGGCCACTCGGAAAGCCAGCGGCAACGCGCTGGACGCCGCCGGTCCCCGCATACCGGGCGTGATGGGCGGTACGGCCGACCTGGGCGGTTCCAACCTCACCAACTTCAAGGGGTTCAAGGCCTTGGTGCCCGGCGACCTTTCCGGCAACTACGTACACTACGGGGTGCGGGAGCATGCCATGGGATCCATCATGAACGGCATGTCCCTGCATGGGTCCGTGGTGCCCTATGGCGGCACCTTCCTGGTCTTCAGCGACTACTGCCGCCCGGCCATCCGCATGGCCGCCCTCATGGGCATCCGGGTCATCTACGTCTTCACACACGACTCCATCGGCCTGGGCGAAGACGGCCCCACCCATCAACCCATCGAACATCTGGCGGCCTTGCGTGCCATTCCGAACAACCTGGTGCTGCGGCCGGCCGATGCCAACGAAACCTCGGCCGCCTGGAAAGTGGCCCTGGAGCGTACCGAAGGCCCCACCTGCCTGGTGCTCACCCGCCAGAACCTGCCCACCATGGCCGAAACGGCCCGTCCCTGGGATCTGGTGGCCAAAGGCGCCTACGTGCTGGCCGATGCGCCCGGGGGCAAGCCCGAAGTGCTCCTGATGGCGACCGGTTCGGAAGTGGAGATCGCATACGCCGCCTGGCGCCGCCTCACCGAAGCCGGTACCGCCGCCCGCCTGGTGAGCATGCCCAGTTGGGAGTTGTTCTCGGCACAACCGGCCGCCTACCGCGAATCGGTGCTGCCGGCCTCGGTCAAACGCCGGGTGTCCATCGAAGCGGCCTCCACCTTCGGCTGGAGCCGTTGGACCGGCGATGCCGGTACCGCCATCGGCCTGGACCATTTCGGCGCTTCGGCACCTTACCAGACCCTGTACAAGGAGTTCGGGCTCACGGTAGAGGCCGTGGTGGCCGCCGCTACACGCGCTTGATCACGCTGAAGGTGATGTCGTCGGCGGGTTTCTCCTCGCCGATGAACTGCTCCAGCGAATGCTGGATCTTCTTGGCGATGGTGCGGGTTTCGAGCGCACCATAGAGCTCCAACAAGGTGCGCAGGCGGGTGTCTCCGTATTCCTCGCCCTCGGGGGAACGGGCTTCGTTCAGCCCGTCGGTGTACATGAGCAGGGAATCGCCCTTGGCGAACGAGATCTTGGCTTCTTTCATGAAAACCTCCAGGCGGGAATTGGTGGTCATGCCCAGGGCGAACCCGGTGGTTTTCAGGTCGAGCACGGCATCCTGCTCCCGTTTGTAGATCATGGGGGCGTTGTGCCCGGCACGAACCATCATGAAATGGTCGGCCCCTTTCGGGAAGAAGGCGCAACAGGCCGTTACGAAGGTCTTGTCGTCCTTGCCGGATTTGATGTATTCGTTCAGTTCCAGGAACAGGTCTTTCGGAGTGGGATGGAATTTCTTGATGAGCAGATGCACCATGGCCTGCATGCGCAACATGTACAAGGCGGCCGACAATCCCTTGCCCGACACATCCGCGATGACCAGATAGGTGCCTTTTTCGGTGGCCACCACATCCACATAATCGCCACCCACCTCGTTGGCCGTGTTCGCGAAACTCACGATCTGCAAGCCGTTCTGCTGGAACTGGGGAGATGGGAGCAGACTGAGCTGGATGTCGCGCGCCAGATCGATCTCCTTCTTCACATCCAGTTTCTCCAACAATTCCACGAACAGGATCATGACCACCCCGGCGAATGCCAACGGCATGGCCAGATCGTGCAGGATGCCGTTGCTGCTGATGTAATGATAGAGGAAACCGGTGAGGGAGCCGGCGAAAATGAGCCGCCGTACCGGGCTCATGCGCACGCTGAGCGCACCCACCAACCGGGATATCTTGGTACCGAGCGAAACCGGTTTGCCCTCGTCGTCCAACGGGTCGCCGATGGCCTCCCGGTAGAGTTCCTTGAGCCGGTTGGAATCGGCGTGGAACTCGCGTCCCAGGTTCTGGCGGGTCATGCCCTGTGTGTATTCCCGATAGATCGACTTGGCTTCGTTCTTCACGTCCGTTCCTATTTTGCCCTTTTAAAACCGACCCAAGGTAAGCATGTCCCGACCCCGGCTGTTTCTGATAGATGGTACCGCGCTGGCCTATCGCGCACATTTCGCATTCGTGAACGCGAACCTGCGCAATGCGGAGGGCCAGGCGACCGGGCCCGTATTCGGATTCGCGCAGGCCTTGGTTCGGCTCATCCAGGTGGAAAAACCCACCCATGTGGCGGTAGCCTGGGACACCTCCGCGCCCACCTTCCGCCACCGGATGGACGAGGCCTACAAAGCCCACCGGCCGCCCACGCCCGAGGAGATCAAAACCGGCATTCCGCTCATCCAGGAAATGCTGGGCCATTTCCGCATCCCCAACCTCATCCGCGACGGCATCGAGGCCGACGACCTCATCGGTACCCTCGCGGTGCAGGCCCAAGGAAAGGAGGTGGATGTGTATCTGGTAACGCCCGACAAAGACTACATGCAGCTTGTGGGCGGCAACGTGCGCATGATGAAACCCAAGCAGAAGGAGGACGGCTTCGACCTGATCGATCGGGACGGGGTGATCGCCTATTTCGGCGTGCCGCCCGAGCAGGTCGTCGATGTGCTCACACTGATCGGCGACAGCAGCGACAACGTGCCCGGTGTGGCCGGAATCGGCAAGAAAGGCGCACCGGAACTCATCCTGCAATATGGCAGCCTGGACGCCCTGTTGGCCGCCGCGCCCGACATTCCGCAGAAGCGGGTGCGTGAGGGCCTGACGGCTGACCCGGCCCGGGTGCGTCTGTCGCAGCAGTTGGTCACCATCAAGACCGATTGCGAAGACCTGGGCACCTGGGAAACCTATGCCTGGCCCGGGCCGGATGCGGCCGGCCTGGCCGCGTTCTTCGGGCGCATGGGGTTCAAGACCCTCACGCGCCAGTTCACCGAAGCGGCCCGTGGTGGCGCCACCGAAAGCGGCCAGGCCGACCTGTTCGGGGTGGCCCAAGGCGCCGCTCCCGGTGGTGCGCCGGCGCCTTCCGGTTCGCCTTGGGCCACCTACGACGCGGCGGCGGTCGCCTACACCCTGATTGCCGACGCGCCCGCCGCCGCGGCCCTGGCCGCCCGGCTCGATGCCGAGCCCGTGCTCTGTTTCGACACGGAGACCACGGGTGTGGATGCCCATACGGCCGCCTTGCTGGGCATTTCGCTTTGCGCCGGGCCAGGAACCGCCTGGTACGTGTCGGTGGCCGACCCCGCCGTGCTCGACGCCTTGCGCCCGCTCTTCGCCCGACCCCGCCTCTGGGTGGCCCACAACGCCAAATACGACCTGCAGATGGTGCGCCGGTACGGTATCGATCCCGTCGGTGACCTGTTCGATACCATGGTGGCGGCCTATCTGATCGATCCGGGTCAGCCCCTGGGTATGGACGCCCTCAGCCGGAATCTGCTCGGGTACGACCCCATTCCCATCGAATCGCTCATCGGCAGCGGCCGCACCCAGAAAACCATGGCCGAGGTGCCTGTGGAGCAGGTGGCCACCTATGCCGCCGAAGATGCCGACATCACCTTCCGTCTGTTCCGCCATCTGGAACCCCTGCTCAAGGAGCAGGATCTGGAAGCCATCGCCTACCGCATCGAATTCCCCCTCATCCGCGTGCTCACCCGCATGGAAGAGGTGGGCATCAAGGTGGACCTGGACCGCCTGCAGGAGTTCTCCAAAGAGCTGGGTACCCAGATGATCGCCCTGGAGGAACGCATCTTCGCGGCGGCGGGCGGCCCCTTCAACATCAATTCGCCCGTGCAGCTGGGCGACATCCTCTTCAACAAGCTGAAACTCCCCAGCGGCAAGAAGACCGCGACGGGCCAGTTCAGCACCTCGGAAGACGTGCTCCAGCGCCTGGCGCCTCAGTACGAACTGCCGGCCCTGGTACTCGAGTACCGGGGGTTGGCCAAGCTGAAATCCACCTATGTGGACACGCTGCCCAAGCAGATCCTGGATCGGGACGGGCGCGTGCACACCAGCTACAACCAGGCCGTGGCCGCCACGGGGCGGTTGGCCAGTTCGAACCCCAATTTGCAGAACATCCCCATCCGCAGCGAGAATGGCAGGGAGATCCGGAAGGCGTTCATCGCCGAACCGGGCTACAAGCTGCTTTCGGCCGATTATTCCCAGATCGAGCTACGGGTGATCGCCGCCATATCCGACGATGTGAACATGAAAGGCGCGTTCGAGTCGGGTGAGGATATCCACGCCGGCACGGCGCGTGCGCTGTTCGGCATACCGGAAGGGGAGCCGGTGGACCGGGAAGCGCGGCGCAAGGCCAAGGAAGTGAATTTCGGCATCCCCTACGGTGTGAGCGCCTTCGGTCTGGCCCAGCGCCTGGGCATCAGCAACGCCGAGGGCAAGGCCCTCATCGACGCCTATTTCATCCGGTTCCCGGGCATCCTCAAGTACATGGAGGAAACCGTGGCCTTCGCGCGGGAGCATGGCTACGTGCGCACCTTGGGCGGGCGGCGCCGGCCCATCCGCGACATCCATGCCTCCAACGTCAATGCCCGGCAGTTCGCCGAGCGTACCGCCATCAACACGCCCATCCAAGGCACGGCGGCCGACCTCATCAAAGTGGCCATGTTGCGCATCGACGAGCGCATCCGTCGCGAAGGGTGGGGCACCCGCATGCTGCTGCAGGTACATGACGAACTCGTGTTCGAAGTGCCCGATGCCGAATGCGCCGCCGTGCCGCAGGCCATCCTGGAGGAGATGGAGCAGGCCATGCACATCGGCGTGCCCCTGAAGGCCGAAACCGGCCTGGCCGACAACTGGCTGGACGCCCACTGATTTTCAATAGTTGACACAACAGTTGTAATTACATAAGTTGTCAACACTCGACAATCGAGGGCAAATAAATCACTAGTAAACAAGTCTTAATGCGCCATGATTATGATATATAGAACACTCTGTCTGGTAGGTTTCATTACAGTAACGACAAGTTGTGGAACTATTATAAATTCAACCACACAATCAGTGTCAATCAACAGCAATCCATCTGGAGCAACAATCAGTATAAATGGTCAGAATCGTGGTACGACACCAGCTGTCATAGAATTGAAAAGAAAAGATGCACATGTAGTACGCATAGAACTGCAAGGTTATAATCCATATGAATTAGCCCTAACCCGATCTGTATCCGGGTGGGTTTGGGGTAATATCGTATTTGGTGGATTAATCGGTCTTGTTATTGATGCATCTACGGGTGGTATGTATATGCTGAAACCGGAACAAATCACGGCTGATATGAAAACTATGGCATCTGCAACAAACGATTCAAGCCAGTTGATGATCACGGTTGTGTTGGATGCGGATCCGAGCTGGGAAAAAGTGGGTCAGTTGACTGCAAGTGTTAAATGATGATGATGATGTGACCTCCATTAACGAAAAAAGCCCGCTTTCGCGGGCTTTTTTCAGGCATGCAAGTGGCCGGAATCAGCGGAACGAAATCCCGACGCCTACCGACAACATGTTGTACTCGGCGATGGTGTAATCGGCGCTGAAGGTCAGCAACAGCAGTTTCAGGCGGCCGCCTACCATGGCATAGGTCTTGTTGGCACCGTCCATGGACAGGTTCACCGGATCCGCGATGCTGTCGTAGCTGCGGCGGGTCGGGTTGCCGGCTACCGGATCGGGTTTGATCACCGGGTAATTGCCCACGGTGAGGATGTCGGTGGTGGAGCTGGAACGGCCGATACCGCCATACACCGAGATCAGCGGAAGCGATTTGCCCACGATGATACCCATGTTGGTACCGGACGATTCCAGTTGGATTTCCTGCCCATCCCATTCGGAATCCGGGTAGGGATTCTGGGTGTTGGCGGGTGCCGGGTTTTCGGGACGCACATTGAGGGTGGCGCTGGTTTTCAGGTTCGTGAACCCGTAGAACGCCATCACATCGATCGGCATGGCGCTGACCACGGGAATCCACTGCCCGATGTCGTGTTTCACGCCCAGGCCGAAGAGCGAGATGGTGCCGGCATCGCCCAGTTCGGTTTCAGGCACGAAACGCAGGGTCACGTCGGTGTTGAAGAGCACACCCACGCTGGCTTGTACCATGGGCGTAGGCACATAGGGGACTTCGGTGCCGGGAGGCATTTCGAAATCGTCCAGGAGCTGGCCGCCAGAGGAATACAGACCCACCGGAACGCCGTCGCCATCGCCCGAAATGGTCGGGGTTACCGTGTTGTTGGCATTCATGGGCCGGATGTTGGTGAGCCGGCCGCTGTCCACCAGGGGTTGCAGGTCGAAGGATTGGTCGGCCGTGGGCACTTGGGCCATGGTGGCGCGGATGGTCACGTCGAAGCCCAGGAAGCTGTGGGGTTTGGCTACGCCCACCCAGCCCGAGTTCAGACCGGCGCCGAATCCGCGGCCGAAGGGTTTCAGGTATTCGCCCAATAGCACATTGGCATCGGCGGCACCGGCCCGTAGAATCTCACCAGCGTCTTCCAACTGCGCATGCGCCGTGGAAGTGACTCCCAGAAAGGCCAAGGAGGCCACCAGAAGTTTCATTTTGTTGGTTTTTACCATCAGATTACCTCGTGTTCGATTGCGGAAGGGATTGATTGACATGGCGTTATGCCTGGTCCAAGCATAATCACCAAAATCCGTTCCATAATCCCCGAAATGCAACCGCTATTTTTTCAGCGGGCGATCAACGCACGCTTTCGAGGATCTGGAGGTAGTTCATATAGCGTTCCGGATGCACTTCGCCGGCCTCGTATGCGGCCATAACCGCGCAATCCGGCTCGTGGACGTGGGTGCAGTTGTAATAGCGGCATTTTTCGCGCAGATGCCGCATTTCCGGAAAAAAGTTGGACAATCCGGGTGCGTCGATGTCCACCAGGCCGAATTCGCGGATGCCGGGGGTGTCGGCCACATAGCCACCGTTGGGCAAAGGCAACAGTTCGGCGTAGGTGGTGGTGTGCATGCCTTTGTTGGAAAACCGGCTCACTTCGGCGGTCTCCCGCCGCAGGCCGGGCGCCAGGGCGTTCAGCAGGGAGCTTTTTCCGGTACCGGAAGGCCCCATGAACATCACGATGCCGTCGCCGATGCGTTGGTTCAAAGCGGCCAGGGTGGTGGGGTCGAGGGCGCTTCCGACCATCCAGTCGTATCCCAGGCCCGCATACAGCTCGGTGAGCTCCTCCAACCGTTCCCGGTCTTCGGGTCGGGCCAGGTCGTATTTGTTCACGAAGATCAGCGGAGGTACCTGGTTGGCATCGCAAGTGACCAGAAAGCGATCCACGAATCCGGTTTTGTAGACAGGTTTGGCTACCGATACCACGCACACGGCCAGGTCCACGTTGGCGGCCAGCACTTGCGAACCCCGGCGGCCATGGGTGGCCTGGCGAACTACGGTGTTCCGCCGTTCGCCGATGGTCACGATCTGGCCGCTGCCGTCTTCCTGCACCACGAAGTCCACCCGGTCGCCCACGGCGATCGGGTTAGTCTCCTCTTTGACGTCCATGCGGAATCGGCCCGGCAACCGGCACATGACCACCGGGCCCGACCCGGGTTGGACCGTGTACCAGCTTCCGGTGGATTTGAGTACGCGGCCGGCGATCTCGCTCATGTGAACATGCGGGCCGGGTCGGCCACGGCTTTGGGTTCCAAGACCAGCTTGAAGACCTGGTCCATGCGCTCCAGATAGGAGATCTGCAACCCGTCGATCACATCGGCTTCGATTTCGGCCACGTCCTTCTGGTTCTTTTTGGGAAGCAGCACGTGGGTGATGCCGGCCCGCCGGGCCGCCAGTACTTTCTCCTTGATGCCGCCCACGGGCAACACCAATCCCCGCAGCGTGATTTCGCCGGTGAGGGCTACGGTATTCCTGACCGGGCGCTGGGTGAACAGGGAGGTCATGGCCGACAACATGCTCACACCGGCCGATGGGCCGTCTTTGGGCACGGCACCCGCCGGCACGTGCAGGTGCAGGTCCCATTTGGTGAAAGCGTCCTGCGGAATCTTCAGGTCATCGGCATGGGCCTTGAGGTAGGAGAGGGCCAGCACGGCCGATTCCTTCATCACATCTCCCAATTGCCCGGTGATGGTCATTTTGCCGGTGCCGGGTGTGGCACCGGCTTCGATGAAGAGGATGTCGCCACCGAAGGGGGTCCAGGCCAGGCCGGTGGCCACACCGGGTACCGTGGTGCGCTCGGCCACATCGCTGAAATACTTGCGCTGCCCCAGGTAGCCTTCGATGTCGTCCACCCCGACCGAGGCGGCCGTGATGTCTTCGGCCGCGATTTTCGCGGCCACGCCCCGCACCACCGACCCGATTTCGCGGGTCAGGTTCCGTACGCCCGACTCGCGGGTGTACCCGTCGATGATGGCCGTAACAGCCGCATCGCTGATGCGGAATTGTTTTTTGACCAACCCGTTTTCGGTGATCTGCTTGGGTACCAGATAGGTTTTGGCGATCTGCAGTTTCTCCTCGAGGGTGTAGCCGCTCAGGTTCAGGATCTCCATGCGGTCGCGCAGGGGGCCGGGGATGGTGTCCAAGCTGTTGGCCGTGGCGATGAACAGCACCTTGCTCAGGTCGATGTCCAGCTCCATGTAGTTGTCGTGGAAGGCGTGGTTCTGCTCGGGATCGAGCACTTCGAGCAGGGCGGAGGTGGGGTCGCCGCGGTAGCTGGCACCCACTTTGTCGATCTCGTCGAGCATCATGACGGGGTTGGCCGTGCCGGTCTTTTTCAGACTCTGCACGATGCGGCCGGGAAGGGCGCCGATGTAGGTGCGCCGGTGGCCGCGGATTTCGGCCTCATCCTGCAGGCCGCCCAACGAGAACCGGGTGAATTCGCGATTCAGCGCCCGTGCGATCGATTTGCCCAGGGAGGTTTTGCCCACGCCGGGCGGGCCGTACAGGCACAGGATGGGCGCTTTCATGTCGCCCTTCAGTTTCAGGACGGCCAGATACTCCAGTATGCGCTTTTTGACTTTCTCCAGGCCGTAATGGTCTTCGTCCAGCACCTTGGCCGCATACTTCAGGTCCAGTTTGTCCAGGCTGTATTCCAACCAGGGCAGATCCATGATCCACTCCACGTAGTTGTGGATCACTCCGTAGTTGGGGGCGCTGGTCGGGGTACGTTCCAGGCGGGTGAGCTCTTTGTCCAAGGTTTTGGCCACGTGGTCGGGCAATTTCTTGGTGGCGGCTTTCTCGCGGAGTTTCTGCACCACTTCCTGCTCGCTTTCGTCGCCCAGGGCTTCCTGGATCACTTTGAGCTGCTGGCGCAGGTAGAAATCGCGCTGCTGCTGGTCGATGTCGGTCTTCACCTTGGACCGGATCTCCTGGCTCAGGTTCATGACCTGCAGCTCCCGGTTCAGATGGTCCATGATGCGGCCGTGGCGCTCCCGGTAACTGGCCATCTCCAGGAGTTTCTGCTTCTCCTCGTTGGGGATGTTGAGGTTGGAGGCGATGAAGTTGAGCAGGAAGGTGGCCGAGGTGATGTTGTGGATGGCGATGGCCGCTTCGGATGGCAACTGGGGCGATGCGTTGACGATCTGAACGGCGGTCTCCTTCACGCTGCGCATGGCGGCATCCAACTCCAGGGCGTCCATGTCCTGCATGTTCCGGAACCGGCTCACTTTGGCTTTGAAATACGGTTCGGTCTGGGTGAATTCGTCGATGGAGAAGACCGATTTGCCCTGGATCACGATGCTTTTCGAACCATCGGGCATCTTGATGAGCTTGAGGATCTGGGCCACGGTACCGACCCGGTAGAGGTCGTCCGGCCCCGGATCTTCCTGGTTCTTCTTCTTCTGGGTCACGATACCGATCACTTTGTCGCTCTCGAAGGCCCGTTTCACGAGCTCCAGGCTGCGGTCGCGGCCCACGGTGATGGGAATGACCACACCGGGAAACAGCACGGTGTTCTTGAGGGGAAGGATGGGCAGTTCGTCGGGCACACCCGATTCGTCGAGGCGGCGTTCCTCTTCTTCCGACAACAAGGGGATGGCCTGCTCGAAATCGGAGAATTCTTCTTCGGAGAAGCGGAACGGATGGGAAGCGCGCATGAGTGGTACGGTTGTTTGGTTATGCGGCCAACCAAGGCAAGGAATCCGCCAAGGTAAGCCGACTCCGCAAATCGTCAGAACCCGACGTCCGATTCTGCCAATCCGTCGGTCAGAACCGCAGCACCAACCCGCCCACGGCCACCCCGATGGGATCGGAAGCGGTCCATTGGGTGCCTATGGCGAGTTCGAGATGGCGCAGGTCCAGGCCGAAACCGGCCGTGTAGGTGAGCGGGTCTCCATCACGCAGCACCAACCCCGCGCGCACGGGCAACACGCGCAGCAGTTTGATTTCGGCGCCGGCGCGCAGGTAACGCTGGGAACCGCGGATGCCGTCTTCGGTCAGGGGCATGGCCATGTCGGCCGAGAGCAGCATGCGGTTGAGCTGAAGGGCCACACCGGTTTGGAAACGGGTGGGCATCTGCAGGTTGATGGGGGAGGTGGCACCGGTATCGGCAGTGGCGATGAGGCCGGATTCCACGGGTTGGGCCGACACGAAGGCATCGAACTGGCCGGGTGCCCCATAGAACTCGCCGCTGCCCTGGCGCGACCAGGTGGCGTCGGTGCGCAGCGTGTCGGTGGTGAGGCGCATGGGGGCGGCCGTATGGCTCACGAAGCCGAGGTCGGTGAGGGCCGCCGATATGCGGATGGAGTTGCGCGTGGGCCGGCGCCGTGCCGATCCCAAGGATTGTTCGTTGCCCAACCCGATGATGTAGGTGGCACCGATGTCCATGCCCGCACCGAATCCGGTGGGGGTGAGCCATTCCTGCAAGGAGGTCGGGCGGGTCGGCCCCGAAGAGAGCTGGCTGTAGGCGCCCGTATGGATGGGTCCGCCAGCGCCCATACCGTACACCGACACCAGGGAGCGGTCCACGTAGGCGCCCGGAATGATGAATTTGGGATTGACCCCTACGAAGAGCTTGCTCAGATTGGTGAGCCATCCGCTGATGAGGGTGTACTCCCAGGCCAGGCCGAGCGATACCTCGTGCCATACCGCGGTGCGTTGTTTCAGGCTGGCGTCGGTAGCGGCGGCGGCCGCAGGACCCTCGTACCAGGCGCGGCCCGTCTCCCAGGTGTTGGTGCCGCGGATGCGCCAGCCCAGGGCCCAACCCAGGTTCGGCCCGGTCCAGCTCATGCCGAAGGCCAGATGGTCGAAGGTGCTGTGCGAAACGGCCGTGCCGGCACCGCCGGGGTAGCGTTCGGCCAGGATGGCGGCGTCGGTGTCGGCCGTCAGATAGGCCGGCGCCCGGTCGGTCCACGGCCGGAAGGTCCAGGTCATGTCGCCGGCCTCGGTACCGGCCGCACCGGCCAACAGGCCGTCGGACCAGGAGAACGAGGCCTGCCCGGCATACAGCATGAAGCCTTGGGCATGGTTGCGGATCATGAGGTTGGCCGGGTTCAGGTAGGCGGCCGGTACCCCTTCGGCTATGGCGGTGGCGGCACCGCCCATGGCCGTCATGCGGGGCGAGAAGGTGGGTTGGGCCATCAGGTTGCCGGCCAGCAGGGCCAGCAGCAGGAACGGCAGCAACCGCAGTTTGGCGAACCGGAGCAGGAGTTTCTTGGTACCGTGTGCGGCGAAGAAGACGGTGACGTTGGTATCGCTTCCCTGGCCTTCGCGTGCGATGATCTTGCCGCTGCCGAAGGTTTCGTGCTGCACTTTGGCCCCGGGTACCAGTTGGCCGGGTTCGGCCAGGTCGTATTCCACACGGGTGTTGCTGGCAGGTGGGCGCGCCGCCACCGGCGGACGTACGCTCCGACTCGGGGTATCGTACTCGATGCGGTTGCCGGAAGGGGTCTGACGGATGGTGTCGCTCCGCTGGCGTAGGGTGGCGCCGCTTTCCGAGCGGATGACGGCCGGATCCACTTCGTCCAGGAAGCGGCTGCGCAGCATGGTTTTCTCTTCGCCGTACCGGAAACGGGTGCGGGCGTGCGAGAAGAAGAGCTCCTTGCGGGCCCGGGTCACCGCCACATAGAACAGGCGCCGCTCTTCCTCGATGTCGGCTTCCTCGCCGTTCCGCCCGCCGATGGGAAAGAGTTCCTCTTCCAACCCCACCACGAACACCACAGGGAATTCCAACCCCTTGGCGGCGTGTACGGTCATCAGGGTCACCGCCGGTTTGTCGGTGTCCATGTTGTCCACATCGCTCAGGAGCGATACCTCCTGCAGGAATCCGCTGAGGGTCGGTTGCTCGTTGCTCCGTTCGAAGTAGGCGATGGAGTTGAGCAGCTCCATCACGTTCTCGCGCCGACCCAGCGACTCGGCCGTGTTCTCTTCCACGAACTGGCGCACGTAGCCGGTCTTTTCCAATAGGAACCGGGCGGTATCCACGATCGAACCGCCGGCCTGCAGTTTTCCGGCCGTCTCGCGGATGATTTCGGTGAACTCGCGGATGCGGGCCTGGGCGGGCTTGTACACGCTTTCCAACTGGCCGGGCTGGTGCAGCACCTCCCAAAGCGAGGTGCGGTGGCCACGTGCCAGTTCCACCAGGGTCTCCAACGATTTGCCCCCGATGCCCCGGGCCGGTTCGTTGATCACCCGGAGCAGGGCTTCCTCGTCGGCCGGGTTGATGAGCAGTCGCAGGTAGGCGGTCACATCCTTCACTTCCTTGCGCTGGTAGAAGGAGACCCCACCCACCAATTGGTAGGTGATGTCGGCCCGGCGGAGGGCGTCTTCGAACACCCGGCTCTGGTGGTTGGTCCGGTACAGGATGGCGATGTCGGTGTTCCTGTACCCGTCGCGCAGCTTCAGCTGGCGGATGGTGTCGGCCACTTTGTAGGCTTCTTCCCGCTCGGTGAAGGTCTCGAAGGTCACGATCGGGTTGCCTACCGGATTCTCGGTCCAGAGGGTCTTGTCGAGCTGTTTGGTGTTCCGCTTGATGATGCTGTCGGCACAGCGCAGGATGGCCTTGGTGCTGCGGTAGTTCTGCTCCAGGGCGATGCGGGTGGCATCGGGATAATCGGCCTGGAAGTTGAGGATGTTGGTGATGTCGGCCCCGCGGAAGGAGTAGATGCTCTGGGCGTCGTCGCCGACCACGCACACGTTGTGGTGCTTGGACCCGAGCATGCGGGTAACGACGTATTGGGCCTTGTTCGTGTCCTGGTATTCGTCGATGAGGATGAATCGGAACCGGTCCTGGTATTGTTCGAGGATGTCGGGCCGGGCTTCGAACAGCTCGATGGGCTTGAGCAGGAGGTCGTCGAAATCCATGGCATTCCGCTCTTTGAGGCGGGCCAGATAGATGGGATACACCTGCGCGGCGATGTCGTCGAGGGTGGAGCCGATGAACTCGGTGGCATATTCCTCCGGCCCCACCATGCGGTTTTTGGCTCCGGAGATGCGGAATCGGATCTGGGAGGGCTTCACTTCCTTGGCATCCAACTTCAGTTCCTGCAGGATGCCCTTCACCACCTTGTCGCTGTCGTCGGTATCGTAAATGCTGAAATCGCGGGTATATCCCAGATGTTCGGCTTCAACCCGCAGGATTCGGCTGAAGATGCTGTGGAAGGTGCCCATCCACAGATGGCGGGCGTCCGTGCCGATCAGGTGGCCGATACGCTCCTTCATTTCGGCCGCGGCCTTGTTGGTGAAGGTGAGCGCCAGGATCTGGGACGGCCGCGCGTGCCCGGCTCCCAACAGATGCGCGATGCGATAGGTGAGTACCCGGGTTTTGCCCGACCCCGCACCCGCCACCAGCAGCAGGGGGCCGTGCACGTGGACGACCGCCTCCCGCTGGGGTCCGTTCAGCTGTTGGAGGAAATGCAGATCCGACATGGGTCAACCGAGGTCGTCGAGCAGGGCGCGCAGCTTCCCGAGACTGGCGGTGGCGTCGCGTTCCTTGTTCCGTTCGTTTTCCACGATGGCGGCCGGTGCCCGCTCCGCGAAGGACGCATTGCCCAGTTTGGTCCGAACGGATGCCAGGAATCCTTCCAACCGCTCGATTTCTTTGGAGATGCGCTCCCGTTCGGCATCCAGATCCACCAATCCTTCCAGGGGGACATGCACTTCCAACCCGCGCAAAACCACGGTGGTGCTGCCTCTGGGTTTGGCCAGCCCGATGCCGATATCCAACGATTCGGTTTTCTGAAGGCGTTCGAGGATGGCGCGGCCGGCTTGCAAGCCTGCCAATGTGGCGGCATCGGCCGTGGAGATGACCACCCGGATGGGGTGCGCATTGGCCACGCCCTTTTCGGCGCGGATGTTCCGCAGCACGCTTACCAGTTCCTGCTGCAGGGCGAAGGCGGTTTCCGCCTCATCCGATATCCAGGCCGGATCGCCGGCCGGTTCGGCCGCCATCATCAGGGCTTCGCCGGTACCGCGCTCGCGCAAACGGTGCCAGATCTCCTCGGTGATGAAGGGCATGAAGGGATGCAGCCGGGCCATGAGCAACTCGAATACGCCGAGCAGCTTCTCGACAACGGCCGGCGCCATCCGGGTGCCGTAGGCGGGTTTGTTCAGCTCGATGTACCAATCGCAGAAGTCGTCCCAGATCAGTTTGTAGATGCCGTGCAAGGCGTCGCTGATGCGGTACTCCTCGAAGGCCTTGTCCATTTCGGCGAAGGTGCGTGCCACCCGCGATCGCATCCAGCGGTCGGTGGGATCGGTTTCGTCGAACACGGCGTTCGGTACATAGGCACGGCCATCCTCCATCTGCATGGTGATGAATCGGAAGGCGTTCCAGATCTTGTTGGCGAAATTCCGCCCCTGTTCCACCAATCCCTCGTCGAAGAGCAGGTCGTTGCCGGCCGGCGAACTGAAGAGCATGCCGGCCCGGGTTCCGTCGGCGCCGTACTGGGCGATGAGGTCCAGCGGGTCGGGCGAGTTGCCCAAGGACTTGGACATCTTCCGCCGTTGCTTGTCCCGCACGATGCCGGTGTAATACACATTCCGGAAGGGAGCCTGCCCTTTGAAGGCGTAGCCGGCCATGATCATGCGCGCCACCCAGAAGAACATGATCTCGGGTGCGGTTACCAGGTCGTTCGTGGGGTAATAGTAGCGGATGTCCCGGTTGTCGGGGTCTTTGAACCCGTCGAACACGCTGATGGGCCACAACCAGGAGGAGAACCAGGTATCGAGCACGTCCTCGTCCTGCCGCAGGCGCATGGCATCCAGCTCCGGGTTGCCGGTTTTGGCGCGGGCCATCTCCAGGGCTTCGGCTTCGGTGCGGGCGATCACATAGTCCTGTTCGCCCTCACCATAGAACCAGGCCGGAATGCGGTGGCCCCACCAGAGCTGGCGCGAGATGCACCAATCCTGGATGTTCTCCATCCAATGCCGGTAGGTGTTGGTGAATTTGGCGGGGTGGAACCGCACTTCGCCGTTCACCACGGCATCCAGAGCGGGTTTGCCCAGCTCCTGCATCTTCACGAACCATTGCAGGGACAACCGGGGTTCGATGACGGCTTCGGTACGTTCCGACAGGGCCAGGTTGGAGGCGTACTCCTCGGTCTTGTCCAGGAACCCGCCTTCCTGCAACAGGGGAACGATGGCTTTGCGGGCGGCGAATCGGTCTTGCCCGACCAGAATGCGGGCTTTTTCGTTCAGAGTGGCGTCGGCGTTCAGGATGTCGATCACCTCCAACCCGTGCCGCGTGCCGATTTCGAAATCGTTCTTGTCGTGGGCGGGTGTCACCTTCAGGGCGCCGGTGCCGAACTCCGGATCCACGTAGGCATCCTCGATGATGGGGATTTCCCGGTCGATGAGGGGAATGCGTACCCGTTTCCCTTTCAGATGGGCCGTTTTCGGGTTATCGGGATGGATGGCCACGGCCGTGTCGGCCATGATGGTCTCGGGCCGCACGGTGGCGATGGTCACATGGCCGCTGCCGTCGGTGAGCGGATACCGGATGTGGTACAGGGTAGCGGTGGTCTCCTTGTGGAGCACTTCTTCGTCGGAAACCACGGTGCGGGCTTCGGGATCCCAGTTGACCATGCGCAGGCCCCGGTAGATGAGGCCGCGGTCGTGCAGGTCGATGAAGCAATCGATTACGGCATCGTAGAGCGAGGGCTCCATGGTGAACCGGGTGCGGTCCCAATCGCAGCTGGCACCGAGCGTGCGCAATTGCTGCAGGATGATGCCGCCATGCTTTTCGGTCCATTCCCAGGCATGCTTGAGGAACTCGTCGCGGGTGAGGTCGCCCTTGCGGATGCCTTCCTTGCGGAGTTTCTGCACCACTTTGGCCTCGGTGGCGATGGAGGCGTGGTCGGTACCGGGTACCCAGCAGGCATTGAAACCGCGCATGCGCGCCCGGCGCACCAGCACATCCTGCAGGGTGTTGTTGAGCATGTGGCCCATATGCAACACCCCGGTGACGTTGGGGGGCGGAATCAGGATGGTGAACGGGGGGCGGTCGTCGGGCGTGGACCGGAAGAAGCCGTTCGTTTCCCAATGGGCATACCAATGGCGTTCGACCGGCCCCGGTTCGAATTGCTTGGGAATCTCAGCCATGTCAGACCACGCGTTTCAGAAGTACGCCGAAGTGGCCGTCGCAATGGTGTTTGTGGGGCCAGGTCTGGTAGGCGTATCCGTCTTCGGCCAATACCTCTTCGGGCAGATAATCACCCAAGGGCATCATCTCGAAGTTGTCGTATTCGCTCAGGAAGTTGTGGATCTGCTCGATGTTCTCTTCGGGTTCCAGCGAGCAGGTGGTGTACACCAGACGGCCGCCCTTCGATACCATGTTGGCGGCGGCGTCGAGCAGTTCGGCCTGGGTCTTTACGATCTGCTCCAGGTCGGAGGGGCTGCGGCGCCAGCGGAGGTCGGCCCGTTTGCTCAGCACGCCGGTACCCGTGCAGGGGGCGTCGAGCAGGACGGCATCGGCCAGCTTGAAGCGCTCCTCGCGGGCGTCGGCCCGACGGATTTTCACGATGTCGGCCCCGTAGTTCTCGGAATTCTCGGCGATCTTGGAGATCCGGTCTCCGTTGATGTCGATGGCCAGGATGCTGCCCTGGTTCTCCATCATGCCGGCCATGACGATGGTCTTGGTGCCGGGTGCCGCGCAGATGTCGTACACGGTTTCGCCGGGTTTGGGATCGAGCACGAAGGGGGCGAACCCGGCGGCGATGTCCTGAACCTGCACCAGGCCTTTGTCGAACCAGCCTTTGGTGCGCACTTCGGCCAATTGCTGCACCTTGAAGTAACCGGGCAACCAATCGCTCTCTTCGAAGGCGATGCCGCTTTTCTCCAGGCGCAGGCGGAAATTCTCGATCGAGGTCTTGAGGGTGTTCACCCGCAGGAAATACTCGGGGCGGCGGTTGTTGGCCTGCATGAGCAGGAACGCGTCGCGCTCGCCCATGCGGTTGGTCCACCGTTCCACCAACCACTCGGGGTGGGAGAAGGTGACCGAAACCAGATGCGTGCGGTTTTCGGGGTCGGGTTTGGGCAGATTCTGCGCTTCGCGCTGTACCCGACGCAGGATGGCATTGACCACATCACCCGATTTCTGACCCATGCGGGTCTTGACGATCTCGACGGCCTCGTTCAGGGCGGCGTAATCGGGCGTGCTGTCCATGTACAACAGGTCGTAGATCCCCACCCGGAGTACGTTTTTGAAGAACCCGTCCATTTCGGCGAAGGGCACCGAGCTGAATTGCTGGATGAGGAAATCGAGGCTGCTGCGGCGGCGCAGGATTCCCTGGACGTACTCCTGGCCTTGGCCTCGGTCGGGTCCGGTCAGTTCGTCGAGGATGTGCAGGTCCAGGTGCTGCGTTTCGTCGAAACGGGTGAGCACGAGGACGGAGGCGTGGCGGGCGGAGAGCGGGGTATCCAAAACGGCGGGAAATGGCGATGTGAAAGAAACGGGCTTGAATCAGGAAAAATAAGGCCTGAAGCCATCCCGGACAACGAGGAACCCTGCGCTTCCGGATTGCAATTGTAACGGCAAGTGGATATTTTTGGAAGCTATTCCGAAACCGTACACCTTACATCCCGCCTCCTGCATGAACAAAGGTACCGTAGCCCAGGTGATCGGTCCGGTCGTCGATGTGGATTTCTTCGACACGGACCTCCCGGCCGTCCTCAACGCGCTCACCCTCACGAAAGAAGACGGCACCCGCCTGGTGCTCGAAGTGGCCCAACACCTGGGCGAAAGCCGGGTACGGACCATCGCCATGGACTCCACCGACGGCTTGGTCCGCGGTATGGAAGTGAACGACACGGGCGAACCGATCGCCATGCCGGTGGGCGAAGACATCCGCGGCCGCCTGTTCAACATCGTGGGTGAGGCCATCGACGGCATCGCGGCCCCCAAAGGCGACCGTACCTACCCCATCCACCGCCCGGCTCCCGAATTCAACGAGTTGTCTTCGGCCCAGGAGATGTTCGAAACGGGCATCAAAGTGATCGACCTGCTCTGCCCCTATGCCAAAGGCGGCAAGATCGGCTTGTTCGGTGGTGCCGGTGTGGGCAAGACGGTACTGATCCAGGAACTGATCAACAACATCGCCAAGCAGCACGGCGGCCTTTCGGTGTTCGCCGGTGTGGGCGAACGGACCCGCGAAGGGAACGACCTGTTGCGTGAGTTCATCGAATCGGGTGTGATCAACTACGGCGACGAGTTCAAACACGCCTACGAGACCACCGGCGAATGGGACCTCTCCAAAGTGGATCCCGAAGCCCTCAAGAAATCCCAAGCCACCCTGGTGTTCGGTCAGATGAACGAACCCCCCGGTGCCCGTGCCCGCGTGGCCCTCTCGGGGCTCACGGTTGCCGAGTACTTCCGCGACGAAGTCTCGCGCGATATCCTGCTCTTCGTAGACAACATCTTCCGGTTCACCCAGGCCGGTTCCGAAGTGTCGGCCCTGCTCGGCCGCATGCCGTCGGCCGTAGGTTACCAGCCTACCCTGGCTTCCGAAATGGGCGACCTGCAGGAGCGGATCACCTCCACCAAATCGGGTTCCATCACTTCCGTTCAGGCCATCTACGTTCCTGCGGACGACTTGACCGACCCGGCTCCTGCCACCACCTTCTCCCACTTGGACGCCACCACGGTACTTTCCCGCCAGATCGCGTCTTTGGGTATCTATCCGGCCGTGGATCCGCTCGACTCCACGTCCCGCATCCTGGACCCCCAGGTGTTGGGCAACGACCACTACGACACGGCCCAGAGCGTGAAGAACCTGCTGCAGCGGTACAAAGACCTGCAAGACATCATCGCCATCCTGGGGATGGACGAGCTGTCCGACGAGGACAAACTCACCGTTTCGCGTGCGCGCCGGGTGCAGCGTTTCCTCAGCCAGCCCTTCTTCGTGGCCCAGCAGTTCACGGGTAACGAAGGCAAATACGTGAAAATCGACGACACCATCCGCGGGTTCAAGATGATCCTGGCCGGCGAACTCGACCACTTGCCCGAATCGGCCTTCTACATGGTGGGAACCATCGAAGAAGCGATCGCGAAGGGTGAGAAGATCCTGGCCGAAGCCTGATTTTCCCATGTCCAAATCGTTCGATGTACAGATCCTGACCCCCGACGGACCCACCTACAAGGGGTCTGTCGAGTCGGTCCGGTTGCCCGGCAGCGAAGGCCAGTTCGAGGTGTTGTTCAACCACGCCCGATTGATGGCCTCCCTGGCGGCGGGCCCGGTCGTTATCACCGAGCCGGGTGGGCACAAGGTGCACCTGGCGGTATCAGGTGGCTTTGCGGAAGTAGGGGGCAATCAGGTGACCGTGTTGGCCGAATCGGCCGAAACCGCGGCTGCCATCGATCTGGCCCGTGCCGAAGCGGCCCGCGACCGCGCCAAGCACCGCTTGAGCCATCGCGAACCCGGCCTGGACGTGGTCCGTGCCGAGGCGGCGCTGAACCGCGCCATCAACCGGATCCGAGTCGCCCGCGGCTGATCACCAGCCGCGGCGGTCGGTACGTGCCGGTTGCGCATCCACCTCGTCGGGGTAGGGCACGTAGCCCTGCGGCGGGGTGAAGCCTTCGTAACTCCAGGGGCAGTCTTTGTCGCCGGTGCAACCCTGTATGAATTTGCCCACGATGGGCAGGGCCGCACGGGCACCCTGGCCGATGTAGGTATCGCTGGGGAACCGCACCCTGCGGTCTTCGCCACCCACCCATGCCCCCATGGCCACATGCGGCATGATGGCCATGAACCAGTTGTCGGCGGAATTGTTGGTGGTTCCGGTTTTGCCGGCCACATCCTGGTACACACCCATGCTGCGCAGGCGGACACCGGTGCCCATGGGAGCACCGCCACCCCCGCGTATCACTCCGCGCATCATGTCCACCATGGTGTAGGCGGTTTCGGGAGAGAGCACTTCCTTGCGGCCTTCCGGATAGAATTCGACCAGGATGTTGCCGTTGCGGTCTTCGATGCGGGTTACGGCGATCGGATCGATGCGCACGCCCATGTTGGCGTAGGTGGCATAAGCCGACACCATCTCCATAAGACTCACTTCCGCCGTGCCGAGCGCGATCGATGGATAGGTCTCCATGGGACTGGTGATGCCCATGTTCCGTGCCATGGCGGCTATTTTGCGGGCCGCGGGCATCAGGTCTTCCAGGCGGTTGGTATTGGGTTTGCCGGCCAGGATGGGCAGCAACCGTACGGTCACGTTGTTGTTGGATCGGGCCAGGCCTTCCCGCAAGGTGATCATTTCGGGCCCTGAGGATGCCCCCATGTCTCTGGGTGCCCAAACGCCGCCCCGCGAATCCCGGAAGGCGATGGGAAGCCGGGAGATGCGGTAGTTGGGCGAGTAGCCGTTGTCTATGGCCACCGTGTACACGAAGGGTTTGAAGGTGGAACCCACCTGCCGCCGCGACATGCTCACCTGGTCGTACTGGTACACCCCGTAGTTGCCGCCACCCACATACGCCAGGATATGCCCGTTGCGGGGGTCGATGGCCAGGAAACTGGCTTCCAGCCGGGTGCGGGTACGTTTGATCTGTTCCACGAACTCCCGGTTCTTCCGGAGGCTGTCCAGGGCCGCCGCAGGCGACATGCCCTCGTTCAGGGCTTCACGGTATTCGCCCGATTCCTTGATGAAGCTGTCCAGGAAGCCGGGATAGGCTCTCCACAGGCGGTCCATGTATCCGGTGCTGCCGCTGCGGGAGGTCCATTCGCGCACGAAGGTTTTCTGCAGGGTATCGAGCTGGGAGGTCACGGCCGCCTCGGCATGGCGTTGCATGCGGCTGTCGATGGTCGTGTGGATGCGCAGGCCGTCGCGGTACAGGTCGTAGCCGTTGTCGCGCACCCAGTCGTCCACTTTCTGACGCACGTATTCGGCGAAATACCGCACTTTGCGGCTGCTGGTGCTCGGTGGTTGGTAGTTGAGCGCGATGGGTTCGGCGATTTCCGCCTCGTATCGCTCCGATGTGATCAGACCTTGGTCGTGCATGCGCCGCAGCACGGTGTTGCGCCTGCGGGTGGCCGCTTCGGGCCGGGTACGCGGGTTGTAGGCGCTCACCGCGTTCAGGCTGCCCACCAAGGTGGCGGCTTCGTTCAGGGTGAGGGCTTTCGCCGGTTTGTTGTAGTGCGTGCGGGCGGCCGATTCGATACCGAAGGCGGAGTTGCTGAATTCCACCGTGTTCAGGTACATCTCGATGATCTCGCGCTTGGTGTAGCTGCGTTCGAGCTGGATGGCCGTGATCATCTCCCTCAGTTTCCGCACGATGCTCACCTCGCGTCCGATTTTCCGATACAGGTTGCGGGCCAGCTGCATGGTGAGGGTGGACCCCCCTTGGATATCGCCGGTGAGGATGTGATAGGGTACCGCCGCCAACCGCACCAGGTCGATGCCCCAATGCGCTTCGAACCGGTGGTCTTCGGTGCTCACCAAGGCCTCGATCACATACGGGGAAATCTCATCATAATGGACCACGGTCCGGTTTTCGGTGAAAAAGCGGTCCAGGATCACACCGTCCCTACTCATGATGAGGGAGGCGTTGTCGGTCCTGGGGTTTTCCAGTTCGTCGAAGGTGGGCAACCCCTGGATGAGGTAGATGAGGAAGATGACCAGGAACAGGGCCGACCCACCGGCACCATACCAGAGCCATTTGCGCCAATTGCCGCCACCGGCTCCGCCAGTGGCCGGCCTGGGGGCGCCTGTTTTGCGTTTCCGGGTACCGAGGATGGTTTTCCGGTACTCGGGGTCGTTCAGATAGCGTTCTTCGTCAATGGACATGCGGTGCTTCGGGGAGTTCGTTGACGGTAACGATACGGAATGAGCCGTTCGCATACAGCACCAGACGGCGGTGCCGGTAAAATGCGCCGGCGTTCAGGTAACGACCACCGGCGGGGTGCTCGTCGCGCAGGTGGTGGTGGTGCCCGGCGATGACCACATCGGCGCGACGGTCGCGTAGATGGGCGCGCACCCAGGCATCCAAGCGGTCGGTATCGGGTCGGTCGCCGCTCAGACACCGGCTGATGCGCGAAAAGGCCGCCATGCCGGCCATACCCACGGCGGGGGGCAACAGTCTCCTGTACCAGCGCACGAACACGGGATGGCGCAGGAACCGGTGCATGCGCGGGCGCGGCAAGCCCATGGCCGGATCGGCCAGGCCGTCGCCATGCAGCACCAACACCTTCAGGCCGTCCAGATCGAGGTACCGGTATTCGGGTTCGATGTCGCAGCCGTCCGAGGCCAGTTCATCCAGGGTCCAATTGTCGTGGTTGCCGGTTATGGTGAGTACCGGACCCATTTCGGCCACATAATTCCGCAATTCGGCACGCAGGGCGTTTCCGAAGGCGGGTGCTTTGCCCGGCCACTCCATCCAATGGTCGAAGAGGTCGCCCAGGAGGTACAGGGTGGTGTTCGAGGCCCGGCAATGGCGCACCACCGCGATCACATCGGCCTGTATCCGGGCGTTGGTGGCCGCATCGAACCCGCCCAGGTGGGCATCGGCCAGGAAGAGGGCTTGCCGCCTACTTGGTCCTGGAGACGACAAAGGTGAGGAAGGCATGGAGCGTGTCGCGGGCATCGGAAGGGGGGAAGGCGTCCAGTTCGGCACGGGCTTCGTCGGCGATGGCGTTCATGCGGTCGCGGGTGCGGTCCACACCGCCCAGGCGGGTGACCGATGCGACCACATCGGCAACCTCTTCCGGCGTTTTGCGCCGGTTCCGGAACAGCCGCCTCAGCCGCAGCCGCTCGCGCAGGCCGGCCTGCTGCAGGGCATAGATCATGGGCAAGGTCATTTTCCCCTCGAGGATGTCGTTGCCCACCGATTTGCCGGTCGCGTTGGTTTCGTAATCGAACAGGTCGTCGCGGATCTGGAAGGCCACTCCCATGGCTTCGCCGAAGCGCCGCATGCGGGCGCGCAAATCGGCATCGGCGCCGGCGGCGATGGCACCGCATTCGCAACAGGCCGAGATGAGACTGGCGGTTTTACCGCCGATCACGGCGAAATACCGTTCCTCATTCATGTTCTGCAATTTGGAGGCCTTGAGCTGACGCAACTCGCCCTCGCTCATGCGTTTCACCGTGGTCGACAAGACCTTCAGCAGGTCGAACTCGTCGCGGTCGAGGGCCACCAGCAACCCCTTGGCCAACAGGAAATCGCCCAACAGGACGGCGGCCTTGTTCTTCCAGATATGCGAAATGGACAGGAACCCGCGGCGCTCGTCGGCCTCGTCCACCACATCGTCGTGGATGAGGGTGGCGGTATGCAGCAGTTCGATCATGGTGGCGCCCAGGTAGGCGCGTTCGTTCACACCGCCGCAAAGCCGCGCCGCATGGAACACCAGCGATGGCCGCAGTTCCTTGCCTTTGGTGCGCAGCAGGTAGCGGAGCATCTGGTCGAGCAAAAAGACATCGGTACGCACCGCCCGGCGGAAGTAGCGGCGGAAACGGTCCAAGTCGTCCCCGATAGGAGCCTGGATCTGGTCGAGTGTGACGTTGGACACGGGCGGAATTCTGTGCAAATTAGGGGCTCTTCGGATGAAGCGGCGAAACCCCGTAAATACGGCTGAAAATCGCAATTCCGCTTCAATAATCATAGCACGCAGACCATTGAAATCGATCAAGAAGATCGGGGTACTCACCAGTGGTGGGGATTCCCCAGGGATGAACGCGGCGATCCGCGCCGTGGTGCGTTCGGCCCGCTACAACGATCTGGCCGTCATCGGGGTGAGATACGGATATGAGGGGTTGATCCGGGGTGATTTCGTCGATATGGACAGCACCTCCGTTTCCAACATCATCCAATTGGGTGGTACCATTTTGAAATCGGCCCGTTCCGAGCAGTTCCGTACGGCCGAGGGCCGTGCCAAGGCCGCCGCCAACGCCAAAGCGGCCGGCATCGACGCCCTCGTGGTGATCGGGGGCGACGGCTCCTTCCAGGGCGCATCCAAGCTCAACGAAGAGCACGGCGTGCACGTGGTGGGCATTCCCGGCACCATCGACAACGACCTTTCCGGTACCGACGAGACCATCGGGTACGACACGGCCCTGAACACGGCCATGGAGGCCATCGACAAGATCCGCGACACGGCCGATGCCCACGAACGCCTTTTCCTGGTGGAAGTGATGGGGCGCGAAGCCGGCTTCATCGCGTTGGAAACCGGTATCGCCGGCGGCGCCGAGCTCATCCTCCTGCCCGAAGCCCTCACCGAAATCCAGGACATCAAGGCCCAGTTGGGCGAAGTGTTCCGTTTCCAACGGCGTTCCAGCCTGGTGGTGGTGGCCGAAGGCGACGAGACCGGCGGTGCCTACAAATTGTCGGAAAACCTCAAGGACGATTTCTCCCGCTATGAAATGCGCGTGTGCATCCTGGGGCATATCCAGCGGGGCGGTTCTCCAACCGCCCGCGACCGCGTGCTGGCCTCGCGGCTGGGCTCGGCCGCCGTGCAGTCCCTGGTGGATGGCCACACCAACGTGATGGTCGGAGTGATCGACAACCAGATCAAGATCACGCCCATGCGGAACGTCTGGTCCAAGAAAAAAAGCATCAACTACGAGCTGCTCGAGCTCGCCAAAATCCTGAGCTGACATGATCCGTTTCGACGCGTCCGGGGCCACCGGATTCCTTCCGTCGGGTGCCTTGGATGCCGCTACCGCCCGCATAGACGCGGCCGTGCGGCAGGTGCGCACCGGCACCGGTGCCGGCCCCGAATGGCTGGGCTGGCGCCGCATACTGGCCACGCCCGACGATGCCCTCCTCAACCGCCTCGACGAATTGGCCACCCGCATCCGGCAGGATTGCGATGTCTTCGTGGTGGCCGGCATCGGGGGGTCCTACCTCGGCGCCCGCGCCGTCATCGAGGCCCTGGGGCCCTTCTTTGGCGGAAAAGGTCCCGAAATCGTGTATGCCGGGCATCACATGAGCGGCCGCTACCTGAACGAACTGGTTCGCCATCTGGAAGGCAAACGGGTGTGGCTCAACGTGATCTCGAAGTCGGGCACCACGCTGGAAACCGCCCTGGCCTTCCGGGTGCTGCGGGCCTTCATGGAAAAGACCTACGGTGCCGAGGCCAAAAACCGCATCCTGTGCACCACCTCGGCATCGGGTGGAGCCCTCAACCGGGTGATCGACGCCACCGGGTACACCAAATTCGTACTGCCCGACGATGTGGGCGGTCGGTTCTCCGTGCTCACACCGGTCGGGCTGTTGCCCATCGCCGTGGCCGGTATCGACATCCGCAGCCTGTTCTATGGCGCGGTGGAGGCCTATCGAATGTATGAGGCCGAACCGGCTCCGGTGGCCGCCTACGCCGCCACCCGCCTGGCCTTGTATGAGGCCGGCTACCGGGTGGACGTGCTCGCCTCCTTCGAACCCGAGCTGAAAGCGTTCGGTGGCTGGATGCAGCAGCTCTTCGGCGAATCGGAAGGCAAAGACGGCAAGGGCCTCTATCCGGCCGTGCATGCCTACAGCACCGACCTGCACAGCCTGGGGCAGATGGTCCAGGACGGAGAGCGCAACATCATCGAAACCTTCCTCACCGTGGCCGAACCGGGCGGTACACTCACCATCGGTACCGACGCCGACGATTTCGACGGGCTGAACTGGTTGGCCGGCCGCACCCTGCAGGAAGTGAACGCAGCGGCCTATGCCGGCACCCGACAGGCCCATTCGGACGGCCGGGTTCCCGTGCTCGACATCGGCATCGCCCGGCTGGACGCACCCACCCTGGGGGCACTCATCTATTATTTCGAGCTCGCCACCGCCCTGTACGGCTACGGCCTGGGCGTCAATCCTTTCGACCAACCCGGAGTGGAAGCCTACAAGAAGGCCATGTTCCGGCTCATGGGGAAACCGTGAATCCGCATCCCGACCTCCGCTATATCGCCCTCGCCGGCAACATCGGCGCCGGCAAATCCTCCCTCACCGGCCTGTTGAGCAAACATTTCGGGTGGGAGGCCTATTACGAAAGTGTGGACGACAACCCCTACCTGGCCGATTTTTACGAGGACATGCGGCGTTGGAGCTTCAACCTGCAGATCTACTTCCTGTCGGCCCGCTTCCGCTCCATGAAAGGCATGCTCCAGGTGGACCGGAACTTCATCCAGGACCGCACCATCTACGAAGATGTGGAGATCTTCGCCAAGAACCTGTACGAAATGGGGCTCATGAGCGAACGGGATTACCACAATTACCGGGCCCTGTTCACCGAAATGTCGGATTACCTCAAGCCGCCCAACCTGTTGGTGTACCTGAGGGCGCAAACGCCGACCCTGGTCCGGCAGATCCAGCAGCGGGGGCGGGCTTATGAGAATTCCATCCGCATCGATTACCTCGAGCGGCTCAACAACCTGTACGAGACCTGGATCGAGGCCTATCCGTATCCGAAACTCATCATCGAGACCGACGAGCTGGATTTCGTGAACAACCGGGACCACCTGGGCCAGGTGGTCGAGCTGATCGAGCAACGGTTGTTCGGTCTGTTCGACGAAGGTTGAACGGGGAATTGAAATCCCGTAATTTCACAGGCTTTACGCCGGTATGCTGAAATTCAAACTGAACGAGATTCTGGAAGGGAAAACGGAGGAACGCCGCAAGGTGGGTGCCGCCGACCTGGATCTTGGATTGCCTTCGGCTACCGGATTCGATGTCCATTTCATCTTCACACGCACCCCGTTCATGATAGAAGCCCGTTTCGAGGTCTCCGGAGAGGTGGAAGTGGTGTGCGACCGGAGCCTGGAGCCGTTCCTGATGGATATCGAAGCCGCCTACACGGTGTTGTTCAAACCCGGTGTGGAAGAAGACACGGACGACGAGGAGACCGCCCTGCGGAATCTGGTGTGGTCGTCCAACGAGATCGATCTGACGCGGGAAGTGCGAGACACCATCCTGCTAGACATTCCGACCCGGAAGCTGCATCCGCGGTTTCTGGACGCGGACGGGAACGAACTCCCGTTCGAAGCGCCCACCGAGGGAGAAGACCGAACCGATCCCCGCTGGGCCGCCCTGGCCATCCTGAAACAACACGTATCGAAGAACTGAGGTTCAACCCATGCCGAATCCAAAACGCCGCTTTTCCAAAACCCGTACCGCTACCCGCCGCTCCACCCATAAATTGGAGCCTGTAGCCCTTTCGAGCTGCGGTAACTGCGGAGCCACGCATCAGGCCCACCACGCCTGCCCGTCCTGCGGCCATTACCGCGGCCGTCAGGTGCTGGATGTGAAAACCGCCTGATTCCACCCATTTCAAACCGACCGACCATGGCCGTACGCATCGCCGTGGATGCCGCAGGAGGGGACTTCTACCCTCAGCATCCCGTCCAAGGAGCTGTTGACGCGTTGAACGCCGACCCCGACCTGCACATTCTGCTGGTCGGCCCGGAAGCACTGGTAACCGAGGCCCTCAAGGCCACCGGTTACACGGGCGGCCGGGTTACCGTGGTAGATGCCCCCGAGGTGATCACCATGGAGGACAGCGCCGCCACGGCGGTCAAAGCCAAGCAGAAGTCGTCGATCGTGGTCGGTCTGGGCCTGCATGCCCAGGGCAAGTGCGACGCCTTCATCAGTGCCGGCCACACTGGTGCCTTGTTGGCCGCTTCCGCCTTCATCCTGGGCCGTTTGCCCGGGGTGTTGCGCCCCACCATCTCCACGGTGTACCCCACGGTGGACGGGTTCCGCATTCTGGTCGATGCCGGTGCCAACCTCGAAGTGAAGCCCGAAATGCTCTATCAGTTCGGGTTGATGGGCGAGGTGTACGCCAAACACGTGATGGGCATATCCGATCCGCGCATCGGGTTGCTCAACGTGGGCGAAGAGGAGGAAAAGGGTACGGAGACCCTGCGCAAAGCGCACGAGTTGCTCCGGGCGCATCCCCGGTTCGTCGGCAACATCGAAGGCCGCGACATTCTCGGCGGCCATGCCGATGTGTTCGTCTGCGACGGGCTGGTGGGTAACATCATCCTGAAATTCGGCGAATCCATACCCGAAGCGGTTCAGGCGCTCATCGCCAAAGCCTTGCAGCACAATCCGTTGCCACCCGAAACGGTGAAACCGGTAATGGGTGTGCTCAAACAGGCATTCGCTCCGTTCGATTACCAGGCTGTGGGCGGTGTGCCCTTCCTGGGAGTCAACGGCGTATCTTTTGTGGGTCACGGGGGGAGCACTCCGCTGGCCATCCGCAACATGATCCACAACGCCGCACGCATGGTGACCCATCAGGTCAACGACAAAATCGTAGCGGCGCTCACCTAATCTGATTTTCGCATGTCGAATCCCGTTCGCGCCCGGATCACCGGAGTAGGGCATTTCCTGCCCGAAGAACGCGTGACCAACGCCGATCTGGAAAAACTGGTGGACACCAACGACGAGTGGATCACCACGCGTACCGGCATCAAGGAACGCCGGATCCTGCGCGACCCCGAGAAAGCGACCTCCTACATGGCTTCCGAGGCGGCCAAAGAAGCGCTGGCCCATGCCGGCGTGGACGCCTCCGAGGTGGATGCCATCCTGGTGGCCACCGTAACCCCCGATTACCTGTTCCCCGCTACGGCGGCCCTGGTGCAGAAGAACATCGGTGCCGGCAAAGCCTTCGGCTTCGACATCTCCGCCGCCTGTTCGGGGTTCCTGTACGCCCTGAGCACCGGCGCCATGATGATCGAATCGGGTCGCCTCCGGAAAGTGTTGGTGATCGGAGCCGACAAGATGAGCTCCATACTGGATTACACCGACCGCGCCACCTGCATCATTTTCGGCGACGGCGCCGGCGCGGTACTGCTCGAGCCCTCCACCGACGGCCGCGGCATGGTCGATTTCCTGCAGGTGACCGAGGGCGACGACCAGCAGCTGCTCTGTCAGATCGCCGGTGGCAGCCGCAACCCGGCCACCCACGAAACGGTGGACAACAAGTGGCATTACATCCGCCAGGACGGCAAAACCGTCTTCAAAAAAGCCACCGAAGCCATGGCCGACATCTCCGCCGCCATCATGGAGCGGAACGGCCTCACCGGCGACGACGTGGCTTGGCTGGTGCCGCACCAAGCCAACCTGCGCATCATCGCGGCTACGGCCAACCGCATGGGATTGTCGATGGACAAGGTGATGGTGAACATCGAGAAATACGGTAACACCACCGCCGCCACCATTCCGCTGTGCCTGTACGATTGGCGGAACAAGCTGCAGGCCGGCGACAACATCGTGCTATCGGCCTTCGGGGGCGGGTTCACGGCCGGTGCCATCTATATCAAGTGGTGACCGCATGAGTCGTACCGCTTACGTGTTTCCGGGCCAGGGCTCGCAATCCGTCGGGATGGGGAAAGCCCATTATGAAGGCAACGCGGCCTTCGCCCGTCGGGTGGACCAGGCCAACGAGATCCTCGGGTATGACCTGAAAGGCATCCTGTTCGAGGGCCCCGACGAGGTGCTCCGGCAGACCGAACATACCCAGCCGGCCATCTTCCTGCATTCGGTGGCCCTGTTCGAAACCCTGGACGCCCGCCCCGACATGGTGGCCGGGCACAGCCTGGGCGAATATTCGGCCTTGGTGGCGGCTGGAGCCGTCGCCTTCGAAGACGCCTTGCGCATCGTGCGGCGCCGGGGGCAGCTCATGCAGGAGGCCGGCAGCATCAATCCGGGTACCATGGCCGCCGTGATCGGCATGGCCGATGCGGACGTGGAGCGCATCTGCGCCGAAGCGTCGGCCGCAACCGGAGCCATCGTGGTACCGGCCAACTACAACTCGCCCGGCCAGCTGGTCATTTCGGGGCATGAAACCGCCATCGACGAAGCCATCGAACGGCTCAAGGCGGCCGGTTGCAAGATCGCCAAGAAGCTGGCCGTGAGCGGCGCCTTCCATTCGCCCCTCATGCAACCCGCCCTGGACGGCCTGCGCGCCGGTCTCGAGAGCCTGGCCATAGCGGCACCCCGGTGCCCCGTGTACCAGAACGTGACGGCCACGGCGGTGAGCGATCCCGAAGCGCTGCGCACCAACGTGCTCGACCAACTGCTCAACCCGGTTCGCTGGACCCAATCCGTATTGGCCATGCAGGCCGACGGCGCCACCACCTTTGTGGAGGTGGGTCCGGGCAGCGTGCTTCAAGGTCTCCTCAAACGAACCGTGACCGGCGTGGAACTGCTGGGTCATTCCTGATATCGGAGTCAACATGTCCTTCTCTCTTGCTGGAAAAACCGCCCTGGTGACCGGTGCCGGCCGTGGAATCGGTCGGGCCATCGCCCTGCATCTGGCCGAAGCCGGTGCCGATGTGGCCATCACCTACGCACGCAGCGAAGCCGCCGCCCTGGAAGTGAAGCAGGCCGTGGAGGCCATGGGCCGCAAAGCCCTCACCTTCCAGGCCGACGCCGTGGACGGCGCCCGCGCCGAGGCCGTCATCACCGCCATCGTGGCCGAATGGGGCCGGTTGGACATCCTGGTCAACAACGCCGGCATCACGCAAGACACCCTCATCCTGCGCATGGGTGAGCAGCAGTGGGACGACGTGATCGACACCAACCTGAAGAGTGTCTTCAACTATAGCAAGGCCGCCGTCAAACCCATGATGAAACAGCGCAGCGGGTCCATGATCAACATCGGATCCATCGTCGGGGTGAACGGAAACGCCGGCCAGACGAACTACTCGGCCTCCAAAGCCGGCATGATCGGTTTCACCAAGTCGTTGGCCAAAGAGCTGGGATCGCGCAGCGTGCGGGTGAACGTGGTGGCGCCGGGGTACATCAAATCGGACATGACCGACAAGTTGCCCGAGGCCACCTTGGCCGCCATCACCGCCGGAATACCGCTCGGCCGTGCCGGAGAGACCGATGACGTTGCCGCCGCCGTTCACTTCCTGGCATCCGACGAAGCCCGTTACATCACCGGCGTGGTGCTCCACGTCGACGGCGGGATGGTCATGTGACCCCCCACTCCGTTGGAAAGGGGGGGCGCAATCCCTATTTTTGGGCTTCCCGTTTTCTCACCATCTTTTCTTCATCCAATCCAAATCCTTAGGGAAACAACGCATGGCCACTGATATCACCGCCAAAGTAAAAGCCATCATCGTCGACAAACTCGGCGTGGACGAAAGCATGGTGACGCCCGAAGCCAGCTTCACCAACGACCTTGGCGCAGACTCGCTCGATACCGTCGAGCTGATCATGGAACTTGAGAAAGAGTTCGGTGTGAGCATCCCCGACGAAGATGCCGAGAGCATCTCCACCGTAGGTGCCGCCATCGATTACGTGACCGGCAAACTGGGCTGATCCGCATGACCCCGAGACGCGTCGTTGTGACCGGAATGGGTGCGTTGGCACCCGTGGGCAAAAACCTGGGCGAGTTCTGGGATGGGCTTTCGCACGGCCGCAACGGCGTGCGCCCCATCACCCATTTCGATGTGTCCCAGTACGCCACGAAATTCGCCGGTCAGATTGACGGCTACAAGGCGGAGGACTATTTCGATGCGAAGGAAGCCCGACGCATGGACAAGTTCACCCAATATGCCATTGTAGCCGCCGACGAAGCGTTGGCCGACAGCGCCATCAACCTGGATGCGATCGACCGCAACCGGGTGGCGGTGATGATCGGCACGGGGATCGGTGGGTTCGAGGTCTTTTTCCGTCAATGTCTGGAATTGGACAAACGGGGACCGCGCGGCGTGTCCCCGTTCTTCATTCCCATGCTGATACCGGACATCGCCGCAGGGCAGGTGTCCATCAAACACGGGTTCCGCGGCCCCAACTTCTGCGCCGTGTCGGCTTGCGCCACCGGTTCGCACAACATCGGCCTGGCGTTTGACGCCATCCGCTACGGCACGGCCGATTTCGCCGTGTGCGGCGGCACCGAAGCACCCGTTTTCGAAATGGGTGTGGCCGGTTTCAACGCCATGAAAGCCATGAGCACCCGGAACGACGACCACGAGCACGCCTCGCGGCCGTTCGACGCCCAACGCGACGGCTTCGTGCTGGGCGAAGGGGCCGGCATGCTGTTCCTGGAACCCTATGAACATGCCGTTGCCCGCGGTGCCCGCATCTATTGCGAAATCGTTGGGTACGGGTTCTCGGCCGACGCCTACCATATCACCGCTCCCGATCCGGACGGCAACGGGGTTACCCTGGCCATGACCGAGGCCCTCAAGGCCGCCGGCATCCGTCCCGAAGACATCGGGCACATCAACATGCATGGTACGTCCACGCCCTTGGGCGATGTGGCCGAAACCAACGCCATCAAGAAGGTGTTCGGCGACCACGCCTACAAGCTGAACCTGAACTCGACCAAGTCGATGACGGGCCACATGCTGGGCGCCGCCGGTGCGGCCGAGTCGGTCGCCACCATCCTGGCCTTGTACCATGCCCTGGTACCACCCACCATCAACTTCACCACGCCCGATCCCGGTTGCGACCTGAACTACACGTTCAACCAAGCCCAAGACCGGAAGATGAAGTACGCCATGAACAATGCGTTCGGCTTCGGCGGGCACAACACATCGGTCGTTTTCAAGGCATTTGAAGGCTGAAGCAGGGTTGATGGCCCTTGTTCGGGCCTGGTTCGCCAAACGGGGCTTGGACCCCCGTACCCGCCGCCGCATCCGTCAGATCGAAGCGCTTACCGGGTTCCGCATGGTGGAACCCGTGCTGTATTTCCGGGCCCTGAGGCATCGGTCCAAACTGGCCGAAAGCAACCTGAAGGACCACGAGAGTTACGAGCAGTTGGAGTTCCTGGGCGATGCCGTACTCGATCTGATCGTAGGGGAGATGATTTTCGCCCGCTACCCCGACAAAGACGAAGGCTTCATGACGCAGATGCGTTCGCGGATCGTGCGGGCCGAAACCCTGGCCGAGCTGGCCGAGCGCCTGGGCCTGCACGATGCCATGGAAGTGGGCGACCGCGTGCGCGACCAGGGCATCGAAACCAGCGTGAACGCCCTGTCGGATGTGTTCGAAGCCCTCATCGGAGCCTTGTACCGCGACCGCGGCTTCAATGCCGCCTTCACCTTCGTCGACCGGGTCATATCCCGAGAGATCGATTTCCGCCAGATGGAAGACGAGCGCGACAATTTCAAAAGTCTCTTGCTCGAGTACGCCCAAGCCCGGAAATTGGGAGCACCGTCGTACCGTGTGGCACGGATCGAAGGGCCCGACCATGAGCGGAACTATACCGTCGAGGTTGTGATTGCGAATGAGGTCCGGGGCACCGGAACCGGCAAGAGCAAGAAGAAAGCCGAGCAGCGGGCCGCCGAGATGGCCTGGCAACTGCTCGGAAACGTTTGATACCAGATAGCAACCATGGGTTACCAGCTTCACATCGCCGACCGGTCCCGGATCGGTTCGGTCGATTTCGACCGGCTTCGTTTCGGCGAGGTGTTTTCCGACCACATGGCCGAACAACTGTATGCGGACGGAGCCTGGGGCGAGGGCCTCATCAAACCCTTCGGTGAGATCTCGCTCACGCCCGCGGCCAGCATTTTCCACTACGGGCAGGGCATATTCGAAGGCCTGAAAGCCTTCCGGTATGCGGATGGGCGCATCAATGTCTTCCGGCCCGACCTGCACTACCGCCGGTTCGTGCGCTCGGCCGAGCGCATGCACATGCCGCCTTTGGCCGAAGCGGACTGGTATGCCTCGATCGAGGGCGTGCTGAAGCAGGATGCGGCCTGGGTGCCGAAAGCCACCTACAAATCCTACTACATGCGGCCGTTCATGATCGCCACGGAGCAGGTGCTGGGAGTGAGGCCTGCCCGCCGCTACCGGTACTACATGATGGGCGGACCGGTGGGCGATTACTATTCGGAGGGTGTACGGCCGGTGAAACTGACCACCATGCCCGAAAACGCACGAAGCATGCCCGGCGGCACCGGCAGTGCCAAAACCTTGGCCAACTACGCCATCGCCATGATGCCCAGCCAGAAAGCCATGGCCCTGGGGTACACCCAGGTACTCTGGTTGGACGCCACCGAACGGCGTTGGGTGGAGGAAGTGGGAACCTCCAACATCTTCTTCGTGATCGACGGCTTGCTGGTCACTCCGCCCCTGGGCGACACCATCCTGGCCGGCGTAACCCGCCACAGCACCCTGGAGCTGGCCCGCGCTTGGGACATGCCCGTGGTAGAACGGCCCATTTCCATCGACGAAGTGCTCGAAGCCGGCCGCAGCGGTGCCCTATCCGAAGCCTTCGCCACCGGCACGGCGGCCGTCGTGTCGCCCATCGGGCACATCCATCATGCGGGCCGCACCCTGGACCTGGACCACGACCGCATGGGTCCGGTAGCCGCACGTTTCCACAAAGCCATCACCGACATCCACCACGGCCTGGCGCCCGATCCGGGTGGCTGGTGCCATCTGATCTGAGCCCTGCCATGCGCGTGTACCACGACCTGGTCCGGAATGTGCTGGAGAACGGAGTCCGCAAGGCCAACCGTACCGGTACCGACACCATCAGTTCCTTCGCCGAGCACTACAAAGTGGATCTGGCGGAGGGGTTTCCCCTGCTCACCACCAAAAAAGTGCAATTCCGATCGGTGATCCTGGAAATGCTCTGGTACCTGAGGGGTGAAGACCACATCCGTTGGCTGCGCGACGAGAACGATTGCCATATCTGGGATGCCTGGGCCAAGGAAGACGGTTTCGTGGGGCCCATTTATCCCGTCTTGTGGCGCAACTGGCCCATGGGCGACCCCTATGCCGGCGATGGGGACGTGCCCCGCATCGACCAGCTCAAGAACGCCATCCACCTGCTCAGGACCGATCCGCACAGCCGCCGCATCGTGGTCAATACCTGGCATCCGGGCCTGCTGCACCGCATGGCGTTGCCTCCCTGCCACCTCATGTTCATCTTCAACGTGAGCAACGGGCGCCTGCATTGCCACCTCACCCAGCGCTCGGGCGACATCGCCCTGGGCATACCGTTCAATCTGGCCTGTTATTCGGCCCTCACCATGGCCATTGCCCAGGAAGTGGGCTTGGAGCCCGGCGTGTTCGCCCACACCATCGTGGACGCCCATATCTATGTGAACCATGTGGACGGCTTGAAAGCGCAATTGGAGCGCGACATCCGCCCCTTGCCCAGGCTCACCATCGCCCGCAAACCGTTGGATGCCCTCACATTGGAAGATTTCGTGCTCGACGGGTACGATCCGCATCCCGGCATCCGCTTCGAGGTCGCGGTATGAGGCTCACCCTGGTGGTGGCCCACGACGAGGACCTGGTGATCGGTAAGGATGGGACCCTGCCCTGGCGCATACCCGGAGACCTGAAGCATTTCAAAGCGGTGACCATGGGCAAACCGGTACTCATGGGGCGGAAAACCTGGCAGGAGATCGGCTGCACCCCCTTGCCCGGCCGGTTGAATGTGGTGGTTTCTTCCAGTCCGCAGCCGGGGGTAGCCACCTTTCCCACGCCCGAAGAGGCCTTGGATCACCTCAAGGACCATGAGGAGGTGTGCCTCATCGGGGGTGCGCGACTGTATGAAGCCTTGTTGCCCCGGGTCGACCGCATGATCATATCCGAAATACCCGGTTCGCATCCCGGCGACACCCGTTTTCCGGACTACCGGGCCCAGGTCGGGTCGGTTTGGCGGTTGGTAGGCAGAGAACTCCGCGACGGATTCGATGTGGTCGTGTACGACCGGTATATTCCGGTTCAAGTACACATGGATGAAACCAATCACTGACGTTCGGGTCAAGCTGGGCCTCTTTGCCGCTCTGCTGGTATTGGGGTTCAGTGCGTGGGCCAATTACACGGGCTCGTCCCGTTTGGAAACCGCCTTCCGGGATGTGACCACCACACAAGGCGTGGTGGATGCCCTCAAATCGTTACAATCCGCCCTGACCCGCATGGAATCGGACCAGAGGGGCTATGCGGTGACGGGCAATCCCGAATTCCTCGAGGGGTACCGGTCGGGAGCCGTCCAGGTGGAAAAGGACCTGGCCCTGTTGAGCCAGGTGGCCATGGAGACCCACATCCGGGAATTGGCCGACTCGCTCGAAGCGCATGTGGGGCACAAGATCGACTTCATGCAGCAGTCGTTGGACCTGAGAGACAGCCAGGGCCGCGAGGCGGCGCTGGCCCTGATCCAATCGGGTGTGGGTCGGGAGGAGATGGGTGTGGTCCGGAACTACGCATCCCGCATCCAGGTGCTGGAATCAACCGCCCTGAACAACCGCTTGCGTTCGTACGACCGCACCTACCGCCGATCGGCCACGATCATGATCTGGCAGAGCATGGTGGCCGGCACCTTGCTGCTCATCATCAGCATCGTGCTCCTGCGCGACATATCCCATCGGCGGAAAGCGGAATCGCAGTTGCGTACGGAGCGGGCACAGGTGGAGGAATTCATCCGGAACGCGCCCATACCGCTCATCCTGTTCGAAGCGGACGGCAGCATCATCAGTTTCAGCCGGCGGTGGAAGCAGGAGTTCAACGAGCATGCGGCCGACCTGCGCATAGGGGCCTCGTTTCCCGAATGCCATCCGATCCTGTGCACGCATCTGAAGGCGGGCATGGAACAGGTTCGCGGCGGGTCGGACGTCTCCAATGCGGAAGACCATGTGGATTTCGGTGACGGCCACGTATCGGTCATCTCCTGGCACATGCATCCGTTGGCCAACGGTTCGGGCGGGTACCGGGTGATCCTGGCGGCCTACCGCATCAACGAGTTGGTAGAGGCCCGACAGAAGGCCATCGAAGCCAGCGACGCGAAAAGCGGCTTCCTGGCCCGGGTGAGCCACGAATTGCGCACCCCGTTGAATGCGGTGCTGGGTTATGCCCAGATCCTGAAGAAAAGCACCAACCTGGCGCCGGAGGAACAGGGATACATCGACACCATGTTCCGCAGCGGCAACCACCTGCTCAACATGATCAACGACATCCTGGACCTGTCGAAGATCGAAGCGGGCAAGATCGAGCTGAATCCGACGCATTTCGCCATGCAGGAGCTCCTGCACGACCTGCAGAGCATGTTCAACCTGCGGTGCCGCGAGAAGGGCATCCGTCTGGTGAGCGAATTCCAGGATCCCATGCCCGGTGCCTTGTATGGCGACGCCCAGAAACTGCGGCAATTGCTCATCAACCTGGTGGGCAACGCGGTCAAATTCACCCAAGCCGGTACCGTCACCATCCGATTCGCGTTCGACGAAACCGAAACGGGCATCCGGCTCCGGTTCGACGTGGCCGACACGGGTCCCGGCATTCCGCCCGATGCGCTGGACCACTTGTTCCAACCGTTCGCCCAGGTGAAGGGACGGTATTCCGAAGGTACCGGGCTCGGCCTGGCCATCTCGTTGAAATTGGCCCATCTGATGGATGGAGAACTCTCGGTGCAGTCCATCGTGGGTGAAGGTTCCGTCTTCACGGCCACCGTCACCATGCAGCCGTCCGACCAGGAGCCCACCTGGGCCGACAGCCATCTGCCCGAACCGGTCGCACTCGAAGGCGATGCCCGGCCCGTGGTCCTCATCGTGGACGATATCGCACCCAATCGGGAAGTGGCGCGCATCTTGCTCGAGCGCATCGGGTTCGACGTACACGAAGCCGCCGACGGGCGCGAAGGCATCGAACGGTGGCGCGAACTGCAACCGGCCGTCGTGCTCATGGATATCGTCATGCCGGTTCTGGACGGGGTTTCCTGCATGAAGGCGATACGGGCCGAAGCGGTCGATCCGGTGGTCATCATCGCCTTGACCGCCAGCGGATTCGACGGCAAGAACCAGGAGCTCATCGCGCTCGGGTTCGATGAATATGTGCGCAAACCGTTCCAGGAACGGTATCTGTTGGACATCATCGGCCGGCTGGCCGGCATCCGGTACCGGTATGCCGGCGATGCCGTACCGGCCGCCCAAGCCGCACCACCCGACCACGACGCCATCGCCGGGTTCATCGCGTCGCTGCCCGAATCCGACGCCGGCCTCGTCCGGAACCTCCTGTTGACACAGGAATTCGACATCTTGGCCGACCATTTGACCACCATGCCCGATTCCGCCGAAAACCGTCAGTTGCAAGCCCTCTTGCGGCGTGGCGAATTCTATCCGCTGGATATGATCACCAAACGGTTGACCACATGACCATCCCCATTCCATCGAACGAACACGAACGGGTAGAGCTTCTGCACCAGCTCGATCTGGTCGAATCCGGTCCGGATCAGGCGTTCGACGAACTGGTCAAACTGGCCTCCCATATCTGTGGCACACCCATGGCCCTGGTCACCCTGATCGATGAGGACCGCCAGCATTTCAAAGCCAAAAAAGGCCTGGATGGGGAGGGTACCGACCGCCGCGACGCCTTCTGCGCCCATGCCCTGGGCAAACCGGACATCCTCGTGGTGGACGACCCCACCCACGACGCCCGTTTCAGGGACAATCCGTTCGTCCTGGGCGATCCGAACGTGCGTTTCTATGCCGGTGCGCCCCTCATGACCCACGACGGCTACGGTCTGGGAACCTTGTGCGTGATCGACGACAAACCGCGGCAGCTCTCGCCCGAACAGTTGGACATGCTCGATGCGCTTCGCAAGCAGGCCGTGGCCATGATCGAGCAGAAACGCACCATCCAGATCCAGAAGAAATACATCGACGAGGTGCGCAGCGCCGAGGCCAGAATCGGCTTGCTCAACCAGCAGTTGGACCAGCGCAACCGGGAGGTTTCCCATCTGTTCCAGTCGGTCAGCAACGAATTGAGGACCCCCATCCGCGGCATGGCCACCCTGGCCGACTGGCTGCATACCGATTTCGCCGAAAGTCTGGATGGGGAAGCCCTCGAATCGTTGGAATTGCTCAAGTCGCGGGCGGAGGAGTTGGTGCGGCAATTGGACCGGTTGGAGGAATTCGCCACCGTGAGCTCCCGCCCGCCCCAATTCGTGCATGTGGATACCGGCATGGTGTGGGCTGAAATGACCGGTGCCATGCTGGTGCCCGACACGGTGCGCATCCACGCACCCGAAACCTGGCCGGTGGTGCGTACCGACCCCGAACGGCTCTATCAGGCCTTCGAACTGGTGCTGGACCTGGTGCTGCAGCGCCTGGGTGGCCGTGCCGCCGACATGCGGTTGCAGGCCACCGATTCGGGCGAAGGGCCCGCCCTGGAGCTCCGCTACGCCGACCCCGGGTTCGCCGTCGCCAAGGCGGGCATCGAAGCCGGAGCCGTAACCACCCAGCGGGTGTCCATCCCCTTGCTAAAGCATCTGCTGCGCCAGGCCTCCATCGGGCTCGAACTGGATCATGAAGGGGATACGGCCGTCTTCCGTTGGACCTTCGAGGTGTGAGATGGTGATCCAGAACCCGGACATCCACCTGTTGGTGGTCGAACCCGACCCGGTGGACCAACTCGCCCTGAAACGGGCCATGCGGATGTCGTCGCCCGAGTTACGCATCACCTATGCCACCTCCTACGACGAAGCCGTTGCGGCCCTGCACGGGGGCGGATTCTCCCTGGTGTACTGCGAGTATTTCCTGGGCAACCATACCGCCATAGACCTGGTTGCCGAGTTCGTGGAAACCCCGTTCGTGGTGGCCAGCGGCAGCACCAATGTGAGCCTGGCGGTGGAGAGCCTCAAGGCCGGTGCCTACGATTATCTGGTGAAAGATCTGGACCGGTCCTACCTGAACGTGCTGCCCTTCACCATCCGCAAGGTGATGCAGACCCGCCACAACCGGTTCTTCCGGCGGCTGCTCACCCGGGCCGTGGAATCGGCCACGGACCTCATGGCCGTGACCGATCTGGAAGACCGGTTCATCTATGTGAATCCGGCCTTCGAGCGCACCTTCCGCTACAAATTGGACGACCTGCGGGAGCGGTCGATCCGGGATCTGGTGCCCGAATCGGATCTGGAGGCTTTTCTGAGTCTGGATGAAGGGCAGGTGGCGCACATCCAGATGCGCCGTGCCGACGACAGCCGCTTTCCGGTGTCGGTCTCGCGCTCCGTACTGACCGACAACGAAGGCCATCCGGACGCGGTGATCCGCATCCTCAGGGATGAGACGGAAGCCATCCGCATCCGCAAGGCCTTGCGCCAGACCGAATCCCGCCTGGACGACCTGCTCAACAGCCTGGACGACGTGGTGCATTTCACCGATACCGATGGCAATTTCGTATATGCCAACAAGGCCATAGAAACCCTGACCGGCTATCCCCTGGATGCCGTGAAGAAGGATCCGAAGCTTTGGCAGGCCATCGTGCATGGGGCCGATATGGCCCTGTTGGAACAAGCCGGCCGCGCCACCCTGGAGAAAGGCCGGGCCGATTACGAATACCGCATCCTGCGTGCCGACGGCGAAACCCGCTGGTTGCGGACCCGAAGCGTACGCCGCACCGACCCGGAAACCGGTGGCATCCGCATCGAGGGCATCACCAGCGACATCACCCAGCGCAAGCAGGCCGAACAGGCCTCGCGAGAGAACGCCCAGAAATACAGCACCGCCATCCTGAACAGCGTGGATGCCGTGTACATGCTGGACCCGGCCACGTGGACCGTGGTCGAATCGAACCCGGCCTTCCGCGAACTGCTGGGGTATGCCGACGGCGAAACCATCGGCCTGCCGGTCACCGAATTCATCATGGATGAGATGGAAGGTATCCGCAGTTTCGCATTGGCCATCATCGACTCGGGCGGGCGCATCCTGGGCGAGCGGCAATGGCGCCGGAAAGACGGCGAAGTGGTGGATGTGCGGGTGTCGGCATCGCCGGTACGCCAGGGCGACCGGGAGCTGATTTTCGTGGTCGGGCACGACATCGGCCAGCAGAAACGCTACCAACAGGCCTTGGAGCGGGAGCGGTTGCTACTGCGCGAGATCGTGAAGAACACACCGGTTCCCATCGCCATGCTGGATGAGGAATTGCGCTTCGTGACCTGGTCCGACAGTTGGGTGCGCACCTATGGGCCCCGCCGGGCCAATCTGGAAAAACGCCGCATGGAGGACGTGTATCCGTTCGTGCCGGAAGACTGGTTGGCATATTGCCGCAACGCGTTGGCGGGGATCGCGCATCAGTTGTCGGAGACCGAACTGACCATGCCCGACGGCACCACCGCCTCGTTGCGGTTGGCGGTACATCCGTGGAGCGAGCGGCCCGAAATCCCCAAAGGCATCGTCATCGTGGCCGAGCGCATCGACGAGTTGGTACGCTCGCGCAAAGAGGCCGAATCGGCCAACGAGGCCAAATCCGGGTTCCTGGCGCGCATCACCCATGAACTGCGCACCCCGCTGAACGCCATACTCGGGTTCTCGCAGATCCTGCTCAAAGACAAGACCCTGCCCGAAACCCATCAACGGCACGTGGATACCATGTACCGGAGCGGGCTACATCTGCTGCGCATGATCAACGACATCCTGGACCTGTCCAAGATCGAAGCCAGCCGCATGGAACTGCGGCCCGAACCGATGAACCTGCTCGAACTCACCCGGGACCTGGAAGACCTGTTCCGGGGGCGCTGCCAGGACAAACAGGTGGGGTTGGAGATCCACGGGTCCGACCTGATGTGGCCATACGTGATCGCGGACCGGGGCAAATTCGATCAGATCCTCATCAATCTGGTCGGGAATGCGGTCAAATTCACCGATTCGGGCACGGTCCGGGTGGCGATGAGCGAACGCCCCGAACCCCATACCGGGCGGAGCATCATTCGGGTGGAAGTGGCCGACACCGGCCGCGGCATACCCGAAGACCAGTTGGCATCCATATTCGAACCCTTCGTACAGGCCCGGAACACGTCGGGCCAGGGCACGGGCCTGGGCCTGGCCATCACCAGGAAGTTGGTGGAGCTCATGGGCGGTACCATACGGGTCACCAGCCAGTTGGACGTGGGGTCCACCTTCACCATCGAGATTCCCGTGCTCCGGGCCGACACCATGCAGGCGCGGGTAGACACCCCCTACGCCCGGGTGGAGGGCATCCTGAGCCCCAAGCCGTTCCGCGTGCTCGTGGTGGACGATATCGACCACAACCGGCAGGTGGCCCGCCTACGCCTCGAGCAGGTCGGCATCACCATCGAGGAGGCGGTCAACGGGCAGGATGCGATCATGAAAACCCTCACCTTCAAACCGCACGCCGTGCTCATGGACATCGTGATGCCCGTGATGGACGGCCAGCAAGCCATGCGGGAAATCCGGCAGCTTCCCGGCGGAACCGACATCCCCATCATCGCGCTTACGGCCTCCGGCCTGGACGACCGCCGCGAAGAGCTCATCGCATCCGGGTTTTCCGCCTACATCCTCAAACCGTTCCGCGACACCGAGATCTTCGAAGCCCTGGCCAACCTGGCGGGCCTGCGCTTCCAATTCGGCGACGAGACCGACTCCGACCCGCATCCGACCAACGAGGGTGTGCTCCGCGAATCGCTCACCCGGTTGGACGAACCCATACGCCAGCAACTGGCCGATGCCTTGGCCACCCAGGATTTGGAGGAAATCGACCGATTGGGCATTTTACTGATTGAGACGGAAGCACATCTCGAACTCGGATTCCTCTTGCGCCAGATCGCCGAAGACGTCGATTTCATCCAGATCACCCGTTTGCACAAATGGTTATGAGTACAGAGACAGCGCCTACCATTCTGGTTGTGGACGACACCCAGCAGAACGTGCAGGTGCTCAGTCAGATGTTGCGCGACCAGAAATACAAGGTGCTGGCCGCCTTCAACGGTACCGATGCGCTGGAGCTGGTCAAACGGCGCAAACCCGACCTCATTCTCATGGATGTGATGATGCCCGGAATGGACGGGTTCGAGACCTGTGCCCGCTTGAGGGCCCAACCCGAGTACAACGACGTGCCCGTCATTTTCCTCAGTGCGCTGAACGACGTGGAGGCCAAGGTGCGCGCCTTCGAAATGGGAGGCGCCGATTACATCACCAAGCCCTTCCATCAGCAGGAGGTGTTGGCCCGCCTGGCCCACCATTTGCGCCTCAAGCAGTTGGAAGCCGAGCAGATGCGGGCCATAGAATCCCTGCGAAGGCTCAACCAGGAGAAGGACGAAATCCTGGGCATCGTCTCGCACGACATGCGCAACCCCATAGGTGGCATCATCGGCATCGCCAACTTCCTTCAGACCGACACCATCGAGGATCCCGATGAGATGCGGCAGATGCTGGCTCTGATCGAACAGAGCGCCGAACGCCTGTTGGCTCTGGTGAACGACCTGCTGGATGTCACCGTGATCGAGAGCGGAACCGTGCAGTTGAACATCGTACCGACCGACCTGGGGCAGGCCATCGCCGAGGTCTTGCATCTGCATACCGTTACGGCCAAGAACAAGGGGGTGGACCTGCTGCTCGAAGTGCCCGAACCCGTTGTGGCCCAGGTGGATCCCTTGCGGTTTCCCCAGATCATCGGCAACCTGGTGTCCAATGCGGTGAAATTCACCCCCGCCGGAAAGAAGGTGGTCATCCGCGTGCGGAAATGCGAGGGCCAGGCCTGTGTGGAAGTGGAGGACGAGGGCATCGGCATGTCGCCCGACATGATTCCCGACTTGTTTCGGAAATTCTCACATCAACGTCGCGGAACCGATGGCGAAAAAGGGACCGGATTGGGCATGGCACTCATCAAACAGTATGTGGATGCGCATGGTGGTACGATCCATGTGGATTCTCTAACCGGTAGGGGTACCCGTTTCGAGGTCCGCTTTTCGCTAACTTGACCCGCATGAGCCGTCCGCGAATCCTGCTGGTGGAAGACAACCCCAGCATCTCCAAATTGGTCGAATACAAACTTGCCCGTGAGGATTTCGATTTCCAGGTCGTCGACAACGGAGTGGACGGCCTGAGCCGTGCCAGGTCCTGGAAACCGGACCTGCTGATCCTGGACGTGATGATGCCCGGTATGAGCGGGTTCGACGTGCTGCAATCCCTCCGCGACGACCCCGACACCGCCGGCATGGCCGTCATGATGCTTACCTCCAAGAACCGGGAGGAAGACCTCAAACGCGGCTTCGACCTCGGGGTGAAGGAATACATGGGCAAACCCTTCAAAGTGGGTGAATTGCTCATGCGGGTGAACCGCATCCTCGGGCGCTGAGCCATGCTGGCCATCCGGTTCATCTGGCTGGTCACAACCGCCTTGGTGCTGGTCACGGTGTATCTGTTCGTCACTTCCCTGATCGTGCGCACCTGGCAGGAACGCCGCGCCCGGTTCGCCGCCGCGCGCCGCGATGCGCTCACGCCGTCCATTCTGGCCTACACCCTGGGCGATTCGGACGATCTGGATGCCGTGGCCGCCCAACTCAAGGTGCCCGAAGACGTGATCCCCTACACCGACCTGATCACCGACCTGCTCAACCAGGTGCAGGGGGAGGAGACCGAACGGCTGAGGCACCTGATGGCGGTGCCGGCCATACGGGCCCATTTCCATCAGAAACTATTCAAGGGCGACGAATCGGACGAGGCCGAGGCCTGTATGTATTATGCCTGGGTGGACAACCTGACCACCGACGAAACCGACCGTCTGCGTTCCATACTGGACCATGGCAACCGGTTGTTGGCCCATGCGGCCGCCACCTCCCTGGTGGCGCATCCGTCGGCGGCCGTTCGCGTGGAGGCCGTGGCGGCCATGGCCCGGCGGGAGCGGGTGTCGCGTTTGGCCCTGTTGGAGCTGCTCTACCGTTTCCACAGCAGCCGGAACGACCAGATGGAAGAAGAGGGCGCCCTGCTGATGGCCCTGATCGCCCAACCCGACCTGCCGGAGTCGCATGTGGCCATTCTGATCCAGGCCATGGCCGACATCGGGTATGTGGGCGAAGCCGTAGCGCTGTACGAGCTGTTCGAAGCGGGCTACCGGACCGACTCGGACCGCATCCTCGAGGCGTATTGCTATGCCTTGGGCCGATTCGGGTTCGACCCGGCCGGCGAGCGGATCGCCGGGTACGCCTCGCATCCGTCGCCCCGCGTGCGCCAGGCTGTCGCCAAGGCCCTGGAAGCGCTCGGCGATGCCGCAGCCATCGATACATTGGAAGTATTGGCCGCCGACACCGAGCTCATGGTGCGCATGGCGGCCGTGTTCGCCCTGGCCCGCCTGGGCGAAGCCGGCAAAGCCGGTCTGGACCGGGTATCGGCCAGCACGGCCGACCTGCAGGATCTTGTCCACCATGTGATGGCCGAACTCGATGCGTGAATTCCTGAGAGAACCGGTACTGCGGCTGTTGGAAACGCTGGACGTGTGGATCCTGGCGTATTTCATCGGGCTCAATTTCGTGTATCTGGCCCTCATCGCGATCAGTTTCCTGCATATCCGCAAGCAACTGCGCCAGAAGCAGGTGTATTCCCTAAAGGGGTTGTTCAGTTCCAACCTGTACAATCCCATCAGCATATTGGCACCGGCCTACAACGAGGAAAGCACCGTGGTGGCCTCGGTCAAATCCCTGTTGCAGTTGCAGTTCCCCAACTACGAGATCATCGTGATCAACGACGGGAGCAAGGACCGCACCATGGACGTGCTCATCGAGCATTTCAGGCTCAAACCCGTGGACCGCTACGTGCCCCTGGTGCTCCATCATCAGCCCATCAAGACCGTGTACAAATCGGAGCTGTATCCGGAGTTGGTCGTGGTGGACAAAGTGAACGGGCGCAAGGCCGACGCCCTCAACGCCGGCATCAACGTCTCGCGCAACGACCTCTTCTGCGCCATCGATGCGGATTCCGTGCTCGAGCCCCTGGTGTTGCAGAACATGCTGCGGTGCTTCATCGAGGATGAGACCACCATCGCCGTGGGTGGGATCGTGCGTGTGGCCAACGACTGCGTGTTCGAGAACAACGAGCTGAAGGAAGTGCGCATCCCGAAATCCTACTATGCGCGCATCCAGGTGGTCGAATACCTGCGGGCCTTCCTCTTCGGCCGGGTGGGGTGGGATTACCTGGATTCCCTGCTCATCATATCCGGCGCGTTCGGCATCTTCGACCGCAAAGCCGTGTTGGCCGTGGGCGGGTACCTGCACGACACGGTGGGCGAGGACATGGAGCTGGTGGTGCGCCTGCACCGGTACCATCGGGAGCGTAAGATTCCGTACCGCGTGCGGTTCATACCCGAACCCGTGTGTTGGACCGAAGTGCCCGAAGACCCCGCCGTATTGTCGCGGCAGCGCAATCGCTGGCAGCGCGGCCTGGCCGATACCCTCTGGCGCCATCGCAAAATGTTCATGAATCCCACCTACGGGCGGTTGGGATTCGTGGCGGTTCCTTTCTTCGTCTTCTTCGAACTGCTCGGTCCCATCGTGGAATTCGGCGGGTTCGCCCTGTTCATCCTGGCCTGGTGGGTGGATGCGCTGAATATGGAATTCACCATCCTGTTCCTGGCATCGGCGGTATTGCTGGGCATGGTATTGAGCGTCGCCAGCGTGTTGTGCGAAGAATTCACCTACCGCCGGTACCCCCGCCTCAAACATGTGGTGGTCATGATCGCCTATGCGTTTCTGGAAAACATCGGCTACCGGCAGCGGCATGCCTGGTGGCGGCTGCAGGGGCTATGGGATTTCCTGAAGGGGAACAAGGAATGGGGAGCCATGACCCGCAAAGGCCTGGGAGCCGCGGCCGGTAACGCCGCCACCGCTCCCAAGCCCAAACCGGCCGCACCGGCCCGGAAAATGCCTTGGGGCTGGCTGGTGATGGGTGTGCTGGCCCTGTACCTGGTGGTCACGCGGTACGACCTGCTGCGGTACGTCCACGATCCGGACGTCGACGCGGGCCGCACCCTGGTGCAAGCACCGCCACCGCCGCCGTATGTCTATTCGCCGCCCTTCCCGGACGGGTACCGGCATTGGGTGGTAGGCACGTTCCGCAGCCGAGTGGGCGCCTTGGCGTTCGCCGAGTACCTCGCCACCCGGTTCGACCATGTGAACGTGGTGCCGGACCCGAACCACACCGGCGGAATCTGGTGGCAAGTGGGTGTGGGCCGTTTCCCGCGGGACCTATCCTATAGGGAGATGCTCCGGGAGCTGGGGCTCGAACGGGAGACCTTCCCGGGTTCCTTCCCTTGGCGCGTGCCGGCTACCCAGGCGGCCGCCTTCGACACCACCGCCACCCGCACCGATTGCTACCGCATCCGGGTGGCCGCCGACCGGGAGGTCGGATGTTTTTCGGATTACGACACCGCTTTGGCCATGCGGACCTGGCTGCCCGCCGACTGGGTGGAACAGGAGCCGGTGGTGGTGGCTCCGGCCGGGTCAGGATCCGAACCGTAGGCGGATCCGCACTTCCACCGACCGTACCCAATAGTCACCTGCTAGGCGGTCTTGGGTGCTGGCGCTCAGCAGGGTGCTGTACAGATAGGCCACTTCCACATCGAAAGCGGGTGTAGGCTGTATGCCGAGGCGGACGTCGGCGGCCCAGGTCAACGTGGGGTCGCCTGCGGCCGCGTTGAACCGCTTGTACTGCTGTCGACCCGCTTCCACCCCGGCTCCGAACCGATAGCGACCCACGGGGGCGGTCCGAAGGTCCAGGCGTACCGTTTCCTGATGGGAGAAATCCGGCGCGAAAAATCCGCTACCGGTGGCATCCTTCGTGAAATCGGCCACGCGTAGCCGCAGGCCGGGTTCCATTTCGAGGGCTCCCCATTTCCAAGCACGGCTCACTTGGGCGTTCATACTGAGGCGCCGAGTGGAGGGCAAGGCGGCGAAGCCGACATCCACCACGGTGCGCAGGGTGCCGGTATGGGCATACACCACACCGTTCTCCCAGATGTGCGAACCACTTGCGATGAGGAAGGGAGTGTCGAGCAGGGGATAGCGGCTGCTGAACAAGGAAACCGTATGCGCATGGTCCACCCAGGCGGCGGACGCGTTCAGGCCGGGTCGGAGTCCGTCGGGCAGGAAGGCCACCGACAAGCCGGCGGTCCATTTCCAGGGGCCGAAAGGATCGGCTTCGAACCGGGCCCCGCTGGTGAAGGCAGTTTCGCTGGCCGAGGTGGTGCGGTTGCCGCTTCGGGTGGCGGAGGCGTCTATAGCCAGGAACCGGTCGGGAGCCAGGCCCCAACGTACGTGTTGGCGGGTCACACGCGCGTAGGTGTCGTCGCTATCCCAGGGGTTGAGCGAGGACGTGGTTGAGCGGACCGCCATGGCCGACCGGATGCCGGCGTCGATGCTGAGGGCGGTGGGTTCGGCGGGGTCGATGGCCAGAGCCTGGTCGGCCCACCGCCGGGCTCCGCCCAGGTCGCCGGCGAAATACCGGAGCTGGGCCATGAGGCCCAGCAGGCCTTGGTCGCCGGGCGCGCGAGAGCGCGCCTCGGCGACCAAGGCTTCGGCCCGGCCGCCTTGGCCCGACCATGCGAGCACCCGGGCCAAGGCGGCCAGGACGTCCCGGTTGTCGGGGTCGGCCGCGAGCAATGGGCGCAGTTCGGCGATGGCCGCTTCATACTTGCCCATCCATCCCAAGACCAACCCGATGCGGAACCGGAGGTCGTTGTCGGCCGGGGCCAGCCGTGCGGCATGCCGGTATTCGGCCAGGGCGCCGGTGAAATCGCCGAAATCGACCGCTATTTCCGCACGGTGCCGATACACCGCCACCGAATCGGTCTGGGCGGCAACCCGGGGGGTACCCAGGGCCGCCAACAGCAGCAAGGCCAGAAGGGTGCGCATCAGTGGATCCGCCGCTCGACGTTGAACCGCACCGATTCCCCGTCGGGGATGGGCAACAACCGCAGATGGGATACCAGTTCGGGCCAGGTGCCGGCACCCTGGCGCACCAGGGATACATACAACCCGCGGCCCTTGGGCGTCACGGTTTCGAAATAGCCGTCGGGCTGAAGCGGTATGCGGAACGGTTCCACCGCCGGTTGCCGGTACCATACGTCCGCCTGCAGATACACGACGACCTCATGGTCGGCCACCAGGTCCTGGCGCACGTACCCACCCACGATCCAACTCTCCTCGAAGGGTTTGTGTGTGAACCGGATGGGTTCGGAGTCGGCATCGGGCTTGGGCACATCCGACAGGTACCGGGTGCCGCCGATCCGTACCGACAGGGGCTCCGACCAAAGGCTGTGTCCGTCGGCCAGGCGGGTGCGTACCCGGAACCGGTACACGCCCTCGGGAAGCAGCCGCACGCGGAAACCGGTTTCGTCCACTTCGCGGGCGCTGGCCAACTGGGGTATGGAATCCATACGCATCCATTCCACACGGTAGCCAGTGGCGGCCGCATCGGCCCCCCAAAGCACATTGAAGCCGCGCGACATGTAGCCGGCCGGATATTCGGCTTCCTGGGCCGGGTATCGGATGGCCACGGCGGGTTTGAGCGGCCTGACCACCGGCGCCCCGGAGGATGCGGTAAGCATGTTGGTTTCGGGTACGTCGACGGTGGTGGTGCCCACCACCCATCGGAAGGCGCCCATGTCGGCCGTGGCCCGCGTGGTGCCCCGGTAACGGGACACATACGATTCTTCGCGGACCTGGGCCGGCAGGTCCACCTCGTCCAGGCGGGCACTCAAGAAGGTGCCTTCCGCGGTTTTGACACCGACGGGCACGTTCCTTTTGCTCACCAGGCGGTTGTAGGTGACCGCGCCGGTCTCCAGATCGATATGGGCCGGGTCGCGTCCGGTGGACTGGGACAGTGTCAGGGTGGTCGAGGAATCCACCAATATCCAGGCCGAAGCCCTGAACCGCAGCAACGCCTGTGCGTGGTTGGACGTGCGCAATTGGTCGCCGAGCAGGAGCGAATCGCCGGGTTCGGCGTTGGTCCAATGCGGTTGGCCGGCCCGGCGGATTTCCACGATGCCGGTGGTATTGGCCAAAGTGGCCGGTGAGACGGGTTCCGATTTCGGGGCGAAGGGCGACGATTCTGAAAAGATGAACCAGAATATCAATCCCAGACAGAAAATACCCAGTCCCCCGATCAGCAAGAGTTCTTTACGCATCATGCGACGAATTTACAATGGAAGCTCCACATCCTTCCTATGCACCACATAGGGTTTGACCACCGGCTGGGTGAGCGCGGCGATATTGCGTGTTTCGCTGGCCTTGGAGAACTCGACGGCGGTTCCGGTTTCATCCATCACCCAGATGCTGTCGTTCTCGAAGCGGTAGGCCTCGTTGTGCAAGGTGCCGGTATGCAGGTAGTAGGGTACGGCATCTTCGCGGCCGCCGCAGGCCTCGGCCGTGCGCATGCGGAGCGCATCCAGCCGGTCTTCGTCCAGGGGTGCGCGCAGGAAGGTGGTTCGCAGGTACCGCCGCTCGAGAAAGCGTTTGGCCAGGTCGCGTAGGATGGGGTCTTTCTCTCGGGCCCAATATTTCAGGCTGAGGAGGAAGTCGTCGTCGTCCACCATCAGGAATCGGTCCCTCAGGGTTTTGGAGATGCCCCGTTTGGCCGATGGCCGTTCCTTGAGGAACCACTCGAGCACGGGCGAGGGGGTGAAGGGCGGTTTGCCGGCATCCGTGAGGTCGCCTATGCGGTGCATGACCGACTTGAGCAGTTGGTCGGCCGCCAGTACGGTCTTGTGCTGATACACCTGCATGTACATGAGGCGACGGGCGGTCACATAGTTCTCGACGGCATAGATGCCTTTGCGCTCGATCACGATGTGTCCCTTGATGACGCGCATGGTGCGCAGGATGCGGTCCACCCCGATTTCACCCTCCTGCACGCCGGTATGGAAGGCGTCGCGCTTGAGGTAGTCGAGGCGGTCTATATCCAATTGGGAGGAGATGAGCTGATGGAGGAAGGGCTTGGGATGGGTACCGATGAAGATGTCGATGGCCGTGCGGAGCGCACCATCCATCTCCTCGTCCAGGTGCCGCATGAGGGCCAAGGTCATCTGCTCATGATGGAAATCGCGGATGAGCACATGCTCCAACGTATGGCTGAACGGACCGTGCCCCACATCATGCAGCAGAATGGCGGCCATGGCGCCTTCGGCTTCGGCGTTGGTGATGGTGGTGTTCTTTTCGCGCAGGCTGGCCAAGGTGCGTTGCATCAGGCCCAAGGCTCCCAGGGCATGGGAGAAACGGGAGTGTTCGCCGCCGGGGAATACCAGGTACCCCAGGCCCAACTGCCGGATACGCCGCAGCCGCTGCACCACGGGGTGGTCTACCAACCGGAGCAGCAAGCCTTTGGGCACATGCACGAACCCGTGCACCGGATCGGTAAAGACTTTGTATTGGTTCACGTTGGGACTATGGGACTTTGGGACTATGGGACTTTGGGACTATGGGTCTTTGGGACTTTGGGTAATTTACCACCCACCACCCACCACCCACCACCCACCACCCACCACCCACCACCCACCACCCACAGATGCACCCACTACTCGAAACGCTGCTGATCACACCCAGCCCCACGGGGTATGAATCGGCCGGGCAGGCCGAATGGCTCAAATTCGTAACCCCGTTGGCCGATGAAACCCTTACCGACGCCTACGGGTCCGCCGCGGCCATGCTCAATGTGTCGGACGAGGCCATCACCGTAATGATCGAAGCCCACGCCGACGAAATCGGCATGGTGGTGCAGCATGTGGATGAGCAGGGGTTCGTATGGGTGCAGCGCATCGGTGGCAGCGACCCCACCATTGCCCGGGCACGGCGGGTGCGCATCCATACCGGTAGCGGAGTGGTGAGTGGGGTGATCGGCCACACCGCCATCCACATCCAGGACAAAGACCAGAACAAGCCCTTCGCCTGGAAAGACCTGTTCGTGGATATCGGTGTCGCGAACCGGGAGGAGGCCCTGGCCCTGGTGCGTGTGGGCGACCCCATCACCTATGCCGACGATTTCGACCTGTTGACCGACGACATCATCACGGGTCGGGCCTTGGACAACCGCATCGGCGGATACGCCATCGCCCGGGTGTTCGAGAACCTGGCCGCCCGCCGGGCCGAACTGAAGGTGAATGTGGTTGCCTTGAACGCCGTGCAGGAGGAGATCGGCGGGTTCGGCGCCCGGATGATGAGTTACCGGTTCAACCCGGATTGCGCCATCGTGACGGATGTGACCCATGCCACCGATACGCCCGGCATCAACCAGCGCGAGCATGGCAAAGTGGTGCTGGGCGAGGGGCCTGCCATCCAGCACGGTACGTCCTGCCACCCGAAGCTGGTGGCGCACCTGGTGGCGGTGGCCGAAGCCCGGGCCATACCGCACCAGCACGAAGCCAGCAGCGTGCGGACCGGTACCGATACCGACAGCATCTTCTTCACCCGGCAGGGTATTCCGAGCGCGTTGGTGTCGTTGCCGCTGCGCTACATGCATTCACCAGTGGAGACGGCCTCGCTCACCGATGTGGACCATCTGGTGGCCCTCATGACCGAGGCGGTGCTGGCGTTGGACCGTCATCAACGGTTCTCGGTTCTTTGAAACGAAAAAGGCTCCCGAGGGAGCCTTTTTCGTTGTGGTTCTTCAACCTCAGGCCTTCTTGTTCTGGATGTCCAGGCGGATGTCCTGGGCAACTTTCTTCAGGTCCTGCAGGGCTTTGCGGGCGCGGGTACCGGCCGTTTTGTTCCCTTTGTTGTAGAATTTGTCGAGGTCCCCTTCCAGTTGATCGACCAGTGCTTTTACTTCGGCAAAACGACTCATTATGGTGCTCCGATTGGTTTGAATGATGGAAAAAATTGACAACCGTGGCGGTTACTGCGGTCAAACTACCGATACGGCTTTGTCCGGTCAATAGCCGACCACCCGATTCTAACGAAAAAAAGGGGTTTCAACCCCGTTTTTTTCATTCAAACGGCTGTTTGGAAGGGGTCGGTGAGGCGGTAAGGGTGCGCGTAGGCCCTCATTTCTTCGGGAACGGGGTTCCCCGCATCGCCGGTGAGGCGGTAAACGACGACCTGATCGGCGGGCAGATGGGTTTCCCAAAGGCGCACGGCTTCGGCCAGCGGAAGCGGCTCCGAGCCGCCATCGGCACCCACGATGAGGGTGGAACAGATGCGGACCACCCCGGCATGGGCCGGCCCCAGGGCAAGGGCATTCACCTGGATGCCGGTCGGTGTCCGGCGGACCAACCCGCGTTGGTCTCCATGCAGGCCACTGCAGGCCAGGCCGTAATCGGCCAACCAGGTGATGAGCTTGCGGTTGGTTTCGCGTTGGGCGCGCACTTCGGCTTCGCGGCGCATGAGGCCGGTTTGGATGAGCTGCTCGGTGTAGGCGCCACCGGTGTGTACAATGGCCACCTGATAGGTTTTCAGACCTTGCAAGGCCTGGCCGAAGGCTTTCATGAACAAGGGACTGGCCGCATGGGCGGCATCGAGCACGAGCAGGAGGGTCATGTCAACCGATTCGCAGGTGCGAGCCCGAAAAGGAGTGGGGAAGGAGGTCGGCCACGGAGTGGTCGCTCATGCTGCCGTCGGGATGGTGCAGGCGTACCCGGTTGTTGCGGCCGTGTTCGGCCAACACCTGTCGGCATGCCCCGCATGGGGAGATGAAGTCGCCCCGGAAGGCGTGGATGTCCCACTCGAGCGGGGCGCCCAGGCCATGGGCGTAGCCGATGGCAATGGCGATGCGTTCGGCGCACAGGCCGAGCTGCCAATCGGGCACCTCGATGTTCACACCGGTGATCCAGCCCGCCTCGTAGCGCACGAAGGCCACCACGGGAAAGGAGCTATGTGGTACCACGGCCCGGGTTTTTAGCACTTGAGGGTCGCCCGGTTCCGGCTTGACGACCTCCGCGAACCGGCTGGACAGGGTTTCCACGGTCTGTACGGGCCAACCCCACCGGCCGGCCGCTTCGAGGTCCACCCCGGGTGGCAGGAGCACGGCTACCGGTTCGGCCCCGTTGGCCATGCACCCGAACAGGGCGGCCTGCACGGCATGGATGGTGAGCGGAAAACTGGCGTTTTCCACCCGTACCCCGGGGTACCTGCGGCCGTCGTTGCCGACGGCCACCGCCAGTTCGGGCACACCCGAATACGGCACATAGGCACGCGTCCGGAGCAGGTCCCATCCGCTCATCGGACCAGGCTCCGGTATACGGTTTCGGCCACCGAGGCCCGTACCCGACTGACGGCTGAGGCGTTGGCCCGGAACGGATAGGTGCGGTTGGTGAGCACGATCACCGTCAGGTCCTGTTCCGGATCGATCCAGATGCTGGTTCCGGTGAACCCGGTATGCCCATAGGTGGCATCGGAGGCCAGACGACCGGCGGTGGTGAAACCACTGAGCGATTTCATGTCGAACCCGATGCCCCGGCGTCCCGGTTGGGAACCGCGGGCGGTGAACCGGTCCACCACGGCCTCGCTCAGGTAGCGGGTTCCGCCATAGGTGCCGCCGTTCAGGAAGAGCTGGGCCAGTACGGCCAGGTCGCCTCCGTTGGAGAAGAGTCCGGCATGCCCGGCCACTCCGTCCAGGTAGTAGGCGCGTTCGTCGTGCACCACGCCACGCACCCAGGCTTTCCGATGGATGGTGTCGTTTTCGGTGGGAGGAATGCGATCGAGCAAGCGCGGATCCCGCTGTAGGGGATTGTACATGGTGGACCGCAGGCCCAGGGGCGCATAGAAGGTTTCTTCGAGGTATTGGTCCTGCCGTTTGCCCGTGATGGTTTCGATGATCTGCCCGAGCAGGATCAGGCCCAGATCGGAATAGACATAGGCTTCGCCGGGAGTGCCGGTGAGGGGTTCGTTGCGGATGGCCTGGAAGAGGGCGTCGCGGGTGCGCAATTGGTCCACATACACGCGGAAGGGCGGCAGGCCGGAGGTATGCGTGAGAAAATGCCAGACGGTGATCTTGGCCTTTTCTCCGGTGGCATATTCGGGAATCCAGGTGCTGATGGGATCTTCCAGGCGCAGTTTGCCCTCATCCACCAGTTTCATCACGGCCAGGGTGGTCCCCATCACCTTGCTGATGCTGGCCAGGTCGTAGATGTCGGAGGTCCGCACGGGACGCGTCTTCTCGTAATCGAAATACCCGAAGCCTTGGGAGTAGGCGATGCGGCCGTCCTTGACCACGGTGACGGTGCCACCGGGGAACACGCGGTCGCGCACGGCCTGCTCCATGATGCGGCCGATGCCGGCCAAAGAGTCGGCGTGGAGGCCGGCGGCGGCCGGGGTGGCCGTACGCAGCCGCGATGCCGGCAGGGTGATGCCGGCTCCGCGATTGTAGGGCGTGTTGGGCAAGCTGATGGGCAGGCGGCCCGTAATGGCCGACGCGCCGAAGAGGGCGTTCACGGCTGCCGTGTTCTGCCGGTTGTGCGAGGCCCAACCCAACAGGTGCACTTCGGCCTGGGGCAGGTCGCCCACCACGTAGGGGTTGCCCAAGGCCACTAACACCACGGGTTTGCCCTTGGCTTCGAGCCGGTTGAGGAACCGGTTCTGGGCGGGCGACATGGAGATTGACCCGGAGCCGGTGCGGACCGACATGTAGGTGGCGGCGATCACCAGGTCGGCGTTGTCGGCCGCCGCGATGATGCGGTCCAACTCCACTTCGGAGGTGCGGGGATCATAGAGCTGGAAATTGACATTGGGATGCATGGCGCGCAGGTCGCGGGCGAAGGTCTGGCCCGCCGTACCGCTGCGGTCGTCGCTCACCACCACGGCCAGGATGCGGCGGTAGCGGTCGGCCCGGATGGGCAGAATGCCGCCGTCGTTCTTCAGCAGGGTCATGGATGCCTCGGCCATGCGGTCGGCGGCGGCTTCGTATTCGGGTGTGGCGATGCGCGAGCTCAGGGTGTGCACATCCACCTGGTTGTCGCTTTCGAACAGGCCCAACCGGGCTTTCCACTCCAGCATGCGCCGCACGCTTTCATCCAGACGGGCCATGGGGATGCGTCCGCTCTCCACGGCTGCAACGGCACCGTCCAGTGCGGTTGCCACATCGGGCGGCAGCAGCAGCATGTCGGCGCCGGCCAACAGGGCGCGGGTGAGGGCCTCGCCCGGACTGAAATGCTCCGACACACCCTCCATCTCCAGGGCGTCGGTGGTCACCAGACCGGTGAACCCCAGGTCTTCGCGCAGGAGTTTGGTCAGGATGTTGGGGTCCAGGGTGCCGGGCAAACCGGGCTCGCTACCCAGTTTCGGGAAGACGATATGCGCGCTCATCACGCTGCCCACACCGGCGGCGATGGCGGCCCGGAAGGGCACCAGTTCCACGCTGTCCAGACGGGCCCGGTCATGGTTGATGACCGGAAGGCCGATATGGGAATCGACGTCGGTGTCTCCGTGCCCGGGAAAATGTTTGACGGTGGCCACCAGACCCGTGGCCTGCACCCCCTTGAGGAATTCGACACCGAACCGGGTGACCGTTGCGGGATCTTCGGAATAGCTGCGTGTGTTGATCACCGGGTTGCGGGGGTTGTTGTTCACATCCATGACGGGA
>JANJTJ010000111.1 GCA_024711145.1 Balneolales bacterium | reverse complement strand
CACCCATGCCGCTCCCGGGTGGGGCGCTCATGGTCTCACCGGAGCATTTCACGGTGGAATATGTCATCAATCCGCACATGGAAGGCCATGTGGGTACGGTGGATTCCGCCGCCGCCTGGCGCGAGTGGGAAGGGGTGAAGGCCGCCTTCGAAGCCGCCGGTACCGATGTGCAGGTGGTGCCCGGACGCCCCGGCCTACCCGACATGGTCTTCTGCGCCAACCAGAGTCTGCCCGGGCTGGATGCCGAAGGCCGCCGTGCCGTGCTCATGAGCCGCATGCACGCCGATCCCCGCAAGGACGAGGTGGCCTGGATCGAACAATGGTACCGGCACAACGGCTACCTGGTGCATCATTTCCCCGAAGGTGCCGTGAGCGATTTCGAAGGCATGGGCGACGCCCTCTGGCACCCGGGGCGGCGCCTGATCTGGGGCGGCTACGGGTTCCGCAGCTCCCTGGAGGCCTACCAGTACGTGGCCACCACTTTCGATGTGCCCGTGGTGGCCCTGGAACTGCTGCAACCGGCCTTCTACCACCTGGATACCTGCCTCTGCCTGCTCAACGAGCACACCGCCCTGTACTACCCGGGCGCCTTCACCGATGAGGGTATCGCCCTGCTGAAGGCCCTCATCCCCGATCTGATCGAAGTGGCCGACGCCGATGCCAACGACCGTTTCGCCTGCAACGCCTGTTCCCCCAACGGCCGCGACGTAGTGCTGCACCCAGGTAGCGCCGCCGTGGTGGAGGCCCTCACCTCCAGAGGGTTCACCGTGCACGAGACCCCGACCAACGAATTCCTCAAATCCGGCGGAAGTGTCTTCTGCATGAAAATGATGGTGTGGTAACATGAAAAAAACGCTCTTCACCCGCTTCCTGGACGCCGTCGAAACCGGCGGAAACAAGCTGCCCCATCCCGTCACCCTGTTCGCCCTGTTCGGCGTGGCGGTGATCCTCATATCCGGCATCGCCAGCTGGTTCGACCTGAGCGTGGTCGATCCGCGCCCCGAGGGGGCCCGGGGTCGCGCCGCCGACGGCATGATCACCGTGGTGAACCTGCTCTCGGCCGACGGATTCCGCCGCCTGGTGGAAGGGTTCGTCACCAATTTCACCGGCTTCGTGCCCTTGGGCACCGTGCTGGTGGCCATGTTGGGCGTGGGTGTGGCCGAACATTCCGGGTTGCTTACCGCCTCCATCCGGGGTCTGGTAGTACGCGTGGCCACGGGTGGCAGATCGGCCCGGGTGCTGGTAACGGCCACGCTGGTGTTTGCGGGTATCATGTCCAATCTGGCCTCCGAAATGGGCTATGTGGTTTTGGTCCCCCTGGGCGGCCTGGTGTTCTATGCCTTGGGCCGGCACCCGCTGGCGGGCATGGCGGCGGCTTTTGCCGGTACCTCGGGCGGCTACAGCGCCAACCTGCTGCTGGGCACCGTGGACCCGCTGCTGGCTGGAATCACCCAGGAATCGGCCCGCTTGCTGGATCCGGCTTATGTGGTGCATCCCGCCGTGAACTACTACTTCATGTTCGTAAGCACCTTCCTCATCACGGGTCTGGGCACCTGGGTGAGCGAGCGGGTGGTGGAGCCCAAACTGGGCCCCTACGACGCCTCCATGGCGGGCGACACCCTGCCGGCCACCACCATAGAGCAACCCACCGAGTTGGAGCGCAAGGGGTTGCGTTGGGCGGGCATCAGCGTGCTCATCACCACCCTGGTAACGGCGCTCATGGTGGTGCCGGAGTGGGGCATCCTGCGCGACCCGGTCACCAAGGACGTGCTCAATTCCCCCTTCCTCCGGGGGTTGGTCTTCCTCATCTTCGCCTTCTTCCTCATCCCGGGGGCCGTGTACGGCCGCATCACCGGCAGCATGAGGAACGACGAAGGCATCATAAAGGGCATGAGCCAGTCCATGTCGGGCCTGGGCCTGTACATCGTGCTTGTGTTCTTCGCGGCGCAATTCGTGGCGTTGTTCGGCTGGAGCAACCTGGGCCCCATCATCGCGGTGAAAGGCGCCCAATTCCTGCAGGCCATCGGGCTCACGGGTCCGGAGATGTTCGTGCCCTTCATCCTCATCTGCGCCTTCATCAACCTCTTCATGGGCAGCGCCTCGGCCAAATGGGCCATCCTGGCGCCGGTGTTCGTACCCATGCTCATGCTGCTGGGGTATTCGCCCGAAGTGACCCAGGCGGCTTTCCGCATCGGAGACAGCACCACCAACATCATCACCCCGATGATGAGTTATTTCGGGCTGATACTGGCCTTCGCCAACAAATACGACAAGAACCTGGGCATAGGCACCATCATCTCCATGATGTTGCCCTACACCATCTTCTTCCTTGTGGGCTGGACCATCCTCTTCCTGCTTTGGGTATTCGGGCTGGGGTTGCCGGTAGGGCCTGGAGCGCCCACGTATTTGTAACAGGAGATCCATGAGCCGGTTCCGCTTGCCATCGGTCTGGTGGTTGGCGGCCGTGATGGCGGTCGCTGCGGGCGGTGCGCGCGCCCAAGGGCAGGTGCATGTGACCAACCACCCGCCCTCCGAATACGGGGCCGGTAACCAGAACTGGGACATCGACACCGACGGCTACCGGCTCCACATCGCCAACAATTTCGGATTGATGGTGGTGGACGGGCAGTCGGCCGAACTCTACACCCTGCCCGGGCGCACCATCGTGCGGTCGGCCACGCATGTGGGGGGACGCACCTACGTGGGGTCCTTCGAGGAATTCGGGTATTGGGAGGCCGACGCCGCCGGAGAATGGACCTACACCTCATTGATTCCGTTGTCGGAGGGCGTGCGCCTGAACAACGACGAATTCTGGCGCATCATCCCGTTCGGGAACAACATCTATTTCCAAAGCTTCGGCCGCATCCTGAGGTACGATGCCAGCCGGGTGCGCGAGGTACCGGTACCCGGACCCATGATGTTCCTGCATGCCGCCAACGGCCGCCTGTTCGCCCAGCAGATCGGTGGCGGGTTGTTCGAGCTGATCGAAAACGACCTGCGCGAAGTACCCGGCAGCCGTTTCCTGGCCGGCACCGAAGTGAAGACCGTATTGCCTTTGGGTGCCCGCGAATGGCTGATCGGTACCTCCACCCGGGGAGTCTACCGGTACGATGGAGTCCGATTTGAGCGGTGGTCGCCCGGAACCACGGTCGAGTTGGAACGCAATCAGATCAACACCGGTGCGCGCGTTGGCGAACTCGTCGTGTTCGGCACCATCCTCAAGGGTTTGTACCTGTACAAGACCGACGGCACCCCGGTCGGGCATCTGCACACCGGCACCGGCCTGCTCAACAACACCATCCTGGCCCTGCAGGCCGACGAGCGGGGCAACCTCTGGGCCGGCACCGATAAGGGGTACGCCCACATCGCCTTCGATTCGCCGGTCACCGTGTACCGCGACGAGCGGGGCGAAACCGGCAGCACCTATTCGGCCGCCCTGTACCGGGGCGAACTCTACGTGGGCACCAACCAAGGCATCTATGTGTACCGGGCAAGCCCCGACGGCCGCTACGACGACCGCCGCTTCATCATGGGATCCCAAGGGCAGGTCTGGTTCCTGCAGGAGACCGACGGCCGGCTGTACGCCGGCCTCAACGACGGCACCTACATACTGGAAGGCGACCGGCTCCGGAAAGTAAGCGAGGTGAACGGGGCCTACACTTTCAAACGGCAACCCGGCCACGACGATACCCACATCCTGCAGAGCACCTACAGCAACCTGGTGGTATTCGGCCGGCAGGGGGGAGTTTGGGGCCAGGACCGGGTCATCCGCGGGTTTTCGGCACCCGCCCGCTTCCTGGAACGCGACCATCTCGGCGCGTTGTGGGTGGGGCATAGCATCAAGGGCCTGTACCGGCTGCAGCCCACCGAATCGCTCGACTCCATCACCGTGGTGGATACCATAGGCGTCGAAGACGGCCTCGACGAACCCAGCAACCGCGTATTCGGCATCGAGAACCGCATCGTGGTCACCACATCCAGCCGAGTGTACCAGTGGGACGCCCTCAACCGCCGCATGGTGCCATTCGAGGAATTGGAGCGGGCGCTCGGAGACCATACCGGTGTGCTGAACATCGTACCCGCCGGAACCAACCGCTATTGGGTGATCATGCGCGATGAGGCCGCCCTGTATGAGATCCGTTTCGGCAACGTGCGCGAAATCATGCGGCTGGCCCCCGCCATGTACGGATTGTCCTTGGTGGAAGGCTATGAAACCATCGTACCGCTGAACGATCGCATCCATCTGATCTGCCTGGAAGACGGATTCGCCCTGCTCGACCTTCAGGTGATCGGCGCCCGGGATGCCGGCACCGGCGCCCCCGTTTTCCGCGACACCCGGATCACCGGCAGCTATGACTATGTGACCCTGACCTGGTCTTCCGGTCGGTCGGCCGGCATACGGCCCTTCTTCCAATACCGGTTGTTGGGGTATTCCGACACCTGGTCCGAGTGGAACAGCCGCACATCGGTCACCTTCGACCGGCTGCCGCCCGGTACCTATACCATGCAAGTGCGCATGCTCACCGATGCCGGCCGCGTTTCGGCCGTGGCCGAAAACGCCTTCCGCATCAGCCCGCCCTGGTACCTGAGCTGGCCGGCCTACCTGTTCTACGCCGTTCTGGTGGTCTCCTTCGGGGTCATGATCCGCCTGTACCAATCACGCAGGCGGTGGAAACGGCGCGAATCGGAACTGCGCGAAGACCACGACCGCATCCGTACCCTCAAGGAAAAAGTCGAAAACGACCTGGTACTGCTCAGCAACCAGAAATTGCAGGACGAAATCGCCTACAAGAGCAACCAATTGGCCACCAGCACCATGGCCATGATCCGCAAGAACGAGCTGCTGGGCAAACTGAGGCAGGAGATCGAGGCGCAGAAGGCCGAACTGGGCCAGCGCCTGCCCGCCAAATATGCCAACCGCCTGACCCGCCTCATCGACCAAGGCCTCCAGGACGAACTCGAATGGGAGCAGTTCGAACACCTGTACGACCAAGCCCACAGCGATTTTTTCAAACGCATCAAGGCCGACTATCCGGCCCTTACCCCCAGCGACCTGCGCCTGTGCGCCTACCTGCGCATGAACCTGTCGTCCAAAGAGATAGCCCCCCTGCTCAACATCACGGTGCGCGGTGTGGAGGAGCGCCGCTACCGGTTGCGCAAGCGTTTGAACCTCAAAACGGACCAGAATCTGACCGAATTGATCATGACCTACTGAGAGCGTTTGTCAGGTTTTGCACACCTGCATATCAAATGTAATCAATAGGTTGAATGGGTGTCAGTCGGGGGTTGACGTAGTGATGCGGTGGTCCGGAAAAGCGCTTTTCTTGAAATGACGTAATCGTGATGAGTTTTTGTGTAAGGAAGCGCTTCCAGCCAGCGGGTACATTGCTTCATGCGATCCCTCATCGGTCCGTTCCTATTGGTACTTCTCGCATCCGTTTCCTGTTCGCCCCGCACGGCCCAGGTATCGGATGAGGAATTGGCGGCCTTCACGGCCGACCTCAAGGAGCGCACGTTCCGCTATTTCTGGGAGGTGGTGGATTCGGTGAACGGCCAGACCGACGACCGCCATCCCACGCGCCATTTCACCAGCATCGCCGCCACGGGCTTCGCCCTGCCGGCCTACGCCGTGGGTGTGGAGAACGGATATGTGTCCCGTGCCGAAGCCGCCGCCCGCGTGCGGCGCACCCTGGAGTGGATGTGGGCCGCCCCCCAGGGCGACGCACCCGCCGGTACGACCGGCCACCGCGGGTTCTTCTACCATTTCCTGACCTATGGCGAGGGGGTGCGCTATAAGGATGTGGAGCTGTCCACCATAGACACCGCCCTGCTCATAGCCGGCGTGTTGGCCGTGCAGGGGTATTTCGACGGCGATACCGAAGACGAGACCCGCATCCGGGCCCTGGCCGATTCGCTCTATTTCCGGGTGGAATGGGATTGGGCCATGAACGGAAATCCGAACATGTCGATGGGGTGGAAGCCGGAATCCGGTTTCATCACATCCACCTGGAACGGCTACAACGAAGCCATGATCCTGCTCATCATGGCCATGGGTTCGCCCACGCACCCGATTCCCGACGGATCCTGGGATGCCTGGACCTCCACCTACCATTGGGCCGATTTCGAAGGGTTCGGACATGTCAATTTCGGTCCCCTCTTCGGGCACCAGTATTCCCACATCTTCCTGGATTTCCGAGGCATACAGGATGCCTACATGCGAGAAAAAGGCATCGACTATTTCGAGAACTCGCGTAGGGCCACATTGAGCCAGCAGGCCTACGGCATCCGCAATCCGATGGGCTTCACCGGGTACGGACCTTTGGCCTGGGGTTGGACCGCCAGCGACGGTCCCGCCAACCGCGACGGCCTGCACCAGGGCCGCTCGTTCCGCTACCGCACCTACCACGCCCGTGGCGTGGCCGATGACTACCCCGGCCACGACGACGGCACCCTGGTACCATCGGCCGTCGGCGGCTCCATACCCTTCGCTCCGGAGGTCACGCTTCCGACCCTGTATGAGATGAAACGCCTGCATGGCGATTCGCTCTACCGGCGGTACGGCTTCGCGGACTCCTACAACCTCACGTACAGGCCCGGTGGGTGGTACAACCCCGACTACATCGGCATCGACCAGGGTCCCATCCTGCTCATGCTGGAGAACCACGAGACCGGCTTGGTCTGGGACCTGCTCAAGAACAATCCCCATATCCGCCGGGGCCTGGCCAAAGCCGGGTTCACCGGCGGCTGGCTGGACACCCCATCCGACAATCCCTGAATCCGATGCGCCACTTCATCTTCTGGATCCTGCTGCTGGCTGCCGCACCGCTGGCCGCCCAACAGACCCTCACCGGCCGGGTGACCTCCTCCGACGATGGAGAACCGCTGATCGGGGTCAACATCAGTGTGAAGGGGACGGTGCGCGGCACCACCACCGACCTGGACGGGAACTACCGCATCCAACTGCGGGAAGGGGATACCACGCTCATCTTTTCCTATGCCGGTTTCGAACGGCAGGAAATCGATGTGGCCGGGCTCACCACCCTCGATGTGGAGCTGGTGGTGGTGAGCACCATCCTGGGCGAAGCCGTGGTGATCGGCTACGGTACCGTGCGCAAACGCGACCTGACCGGTTCGGTGAGTTCCATCCGCTCCGAAGACATCCTCAAAACCACCTCCCTGAACGCCGAGCAGTCCTTGCAAGGTCGGGTGAGCGGGGTTCAGATCACCACCGTATCGGGTGCGCCCGGCGCCGGCGCCAGCGTACGCATCCGCGGGGTGGGCACCTTCAACAACTCGGCTCCCATCTATGTGGTGGATGGGGTAATCCTGGACGACATCTCCTTCCTGAACCCCTCCGACATCTCGTCCATGGAGATCCTGAAAGATGCCTCGGCCACGGCGATCTACGGGTCGCGCGGGGCCAACGGCGTGGTCCTGGTATCCACAAGGACCGGGAACCGGGGGCAGGCCCGTGCCCGGGTGGACCTGTCGCTCGAGTTCGGCATGCAGCGGTTGGAACGCACCCTCGACCTGCTGGGTGGCCGCGATTTCGCCATCGTTTCGAACGAGATCCGCCCGGGATCCTACAACAACGTGGACGCCGTGCCCGATACCGACTGGCAAGACCTCATCTTCGATACCGCACCCATGCGCACGCTGCAGGTGTCGGTGGCCGGCGGTGGCGAACGCTCCGAGTATTACCTGGGCTTCGGGCATTTCCAGCAGAACGGCATCATCGGCCGGTCCTGGTATGAACGCATGACGCTGAAAATGAACAACCGGTACCGGATCACCGAGGGGGTTTCGATAGGGAACAACGTGACGGTGGCCCCGTTCCGCCAGCGCATCGGTCCCGACCTCACCTTCGCCGCATACCGGGCGCAACCGGTATTGGAGCCCTACTACCCGGACGGGACATTCGGCGTGGTGTACAACGTAGGCAACCCCCTGGCCGACCTGTCCTATTCGAACAACTTCCGCAACGGCGTGCGTGCCGTGGGCAACGTGTTCGCCGATGCGACCCTGGGCGCGCACCTGAGCGCCCGCACCAGTTTCGGGGTGGACATGTCCTTCGACCAGGGCCGGGCCTTCACGCCCGCCTACGCCGTGCTGAACCCGGACGGCACCACCTCCCAGCAGTACAACGAATTCAGCGACCTCTCCAAAGGCAACGCGGTGCGCAACACCTGGTTGTGGGAGAACACCGTCACCTACCAACGGGCCACGGCCCGGCACTCCTTGAACGCCACCGGCGGGTTCACCATGCAGCGCACCCGTTCCGAAGACCTGCGCCTGAGCGGGCAGAACATCCTGCGCGACGACCCCGACTTCTGGTACCTGGAACCGCCCTACATCGTGGACGAATCCAACAACATCAACACCCTCTTCTCTTTGTTCAACGGGGTGGATGCCAACCAATTCTACACCATGATGTCCGGGTTGCTCCGGGTGGGCTACACCTACGATGAGAAATACCTGGCCACCATCACCCTCAGACGGGACGGGTCTTCCAAGTTCGCCGAACAGAACCGCTGGGGCACCTTCCCCTCGTTCGCGCTCGGGTGGAACTTCGGCCAGGAGGCCTTCATGGACCGGTTCGATTGGGTATCGGCCGCCAAAGTGCGCGCCAGTTGGGGCCGCATCGGCAACGAGAAGATCAGCTACCTGGACCGGTTCGCCCGGGTGCAATCCAACCTGGCCGGCGTGTTCGGCAACCCGGACACCCCCGTGCCCGGCGCCACCTACGGCAAGAGCGGCAACCCCGACCTGCGCTGGGAAACCACCACCCAGACCGACATCGGCTTGGAATGGGACCTGTTCCGCGGCATGCTCACCGGTGAGTTGGATTGGTACAACCGGTTGACCGACGACATCCTGGTGGAACTCTCCACACCGGGCCACCTGGGCAACGGTCAGGGCCAACGCGTGCGCTTCAATGCCGCATCGGTCGTGAATTCCGGTATCGAATTCAACCTGAAATGGCAGCACAGCCTGGAAACCGTAGGGTATTCCATCGGGCTGGTGGCCAGCACCCTGCGCAACGAAGTACGGGCCATCGGGGGCAACAGCGGCATAGACAGTGTGCTCATCGGCGGGTACCTGGCCAACGGCCAGCCCGTCACCCGAACCAAAGTGGGGTTGCCCATCGGTGCGTTCTACGGGTACAAGACCGACGGCATCTTCCAGAACCAGGCCGAATTGGACGCCTACCCCCACATGTCGGAAGCCGGTATCGGTGACCTCCGGTTCGTGGATGTGAACGGCGACGGCCGTATCGACGGCAACGACCGTACCTACATCGGTTCGCCCATTCCCGACTTCCTGTTCGGATTGAATATGGATGCGGATTGGAAGGGCTTCGACTTTTCGCTGAGCCTGCAGGGCCAGATCGGCAACGAGATATTCAACGGGAAGAACGTGGTCCGGCCCGACCCCTACAATTTCGAAGGCCATGTGCGCGACCGCTGGACCGGCGAGGGTACCAGCGACAGCGAGCCCAGGGCTTCGTTCGGCGGGTACAACTTCCTGCCCAGCGACCGGTTCATCCACGACGGCTCCTTCCTGAGGCTGCGGTCGGTGACCATAGGGTACACCTTGCCCCAGCGGGTGACCGATCGGGTGGGCCTGCAACGCGGCCGCCTCTACCTGCAGGGATCCAATCTGAAAACCTGGACCGCCTACACCGGTTACACCCCGGAAATCGGCAGTTACGATGTGCTCTCCAACGGCATAGACAGCGGGATCTACCCCATACCGGCCGTGTACGCCGTCGGCATCCAACTCACCCTGAAGTGACCGGAGGCACCCACCCCATGCGCCCCATCCGCCCCATCCTTCCGATCCTCATCCTGCTCGTGTCGGCCCCGGCCTGCGAGGATTTTCTGAACGTGGCTCCCCAGAGCCAGCTCACCCAGGCCGCGTTTCCGTCCAGCGGGTCCGACGCCCTGCTCGCCACCAATGCCGCTTATGCCACCGTGCGCGGCTGGCACTACCATTCGGGCGGGTATCCCATCCTCGACATCATGAGCGACGATGCCTACAAGGGCAGCAACCCCGACGACCAGGTGAACACCCTGGGCGCGTACGACCGGTTCAGTTTCACCGCTACCGGAGACGGGCTGGACCGCTGGTGGGCCACCCTCTACCAGGGCATCATCCGGGCCAATGTGGTCATCACCAAAGTGCCCGCCATCGCCATGAACACCACCCTGCGCGACCGCTACGTGGCCGAAGCCCGGTTCCTGCGCGCCCTCTACTATTTCGATCTGGTGCGCGCCTTCGGTGGGGTGCCTCTGGTAACCACCACCGAACCTCCGCTGCGGTTGGGTCGGGCAACCGAGGCCGATATCTATGCCCTGATCATTGCGGATCTCGAAGCCGCCATACCGGTCTTGCCGGTCAGGACCGCCTATCCGTCGGGTGATCTGGGTCGGGCCACCAAAGGGGCCGCACAAGCCCTGCTCGGCAAAGTGCATCTGTTCCGTGGTGATTTCGATTTGGCCGAACCCCTGCTGCTGGCCGTCATCGAATCGGGATTGTATGATTTGGAAGCCGAATTCATCGACGCCAACGGCGTGGATGGGGAACACGGCGTGGAATCGGTCTTCGAAGTGGGGGCCGCGGAAAACGACAGCCCGACCGGAAACCAATATGCCAACACCCAGGGCGTACGGGGCACCCCGAACCGGGGCTGGGGCTTCAACCGGCCGTCCATGGAACTGCGGGCCGTTTTCGAAGCGAATGACCCGCGGCTGAAGGGTACCATCATCGATATCGGTGACGTGATCGACGGCATCACCATCCTGGGCGACGGCACCACGCCGGATGTGACCACCGACGGTAGCGGCAATGTGGTGGAGATGGAAACCTACAACCGAAAGGTGTGGGTGCCGGGCACATCTACCAGCACCCAGTTCGGCCACAACCGCCGGCTGATCCGCTTCGCCGATGTCCTGCTCATGGCGGCCGAAGTCCTCAATGAGAACGACAAGCCGGCCGATGCCCTCATCCATCTCAACCGGGTGCGCGAACGTGCGCGGCAGGGCAATGCCGGCATCCTGCCCGATGTGACCACCACCGACAAAACCCTCCTGCGCGACGCCATCCTGCTGGAACGGCGCCGCGAACTGGCTATGGAAGGCCATCGTTTCTGGGATCTGGTACGCACCGGCCGGGCCGGTGCCGTGCTCGGCCCGCTCGGGTTCATCCCCGGCAAACACGAACGCTTCCCGATCCCCCAGAACGAGATGGACATCTCCCAAGGGGCGCTTGAACAAAACCCGTTGTGGTGAACCTGCAACCAGAACCTCCTGCCGACAACCCAAACCCTGACCCACCGATGAAACCTTACAAAACAATCCACCTGATCGTGGGCATCCTGGCGATGTCCACGCTGATCACCGCCTGCAAGAAGGATTCGGGTCCCAAAGACCTGAACATCCGGTCCATTACGGCCGGTGCCATCGACCTGAACGGAGCCGTTTCGCCGACCAATGTCCCCACCGACGCCTCCATCACCATCGAATTCAACGTGGGCATCAATCCCACCACGGCCAACAGCAACACCGTGCGCCTCACCCAGGATTATGACGATGCCAACGTGCCCCTCACCATCACGGTGGATGGCAACTCGTTGACCATCGCCCCCACCAACCCCATGGGCAGCGGCATCCTGCACACGCTGGAACTCACCAGCGGATTGATGTCGAACGACAACCAACCCCTGGCTACCGTGAGCCGCACCTTCACCACCGCCGGCACCTTCCTGCCGTCGGGGTTGGTAGCCTACTGGACCTTCGAGAATTCGGCCAACGACGTGGTCGGATCGTTCGACCCGGCTGGAACCGGCGTGGTGGACATCACCTACACGCCCAGCCGCAACACCGCCGCCGGCAACGCCGCCACCTTCAACGGCACCACCAGCATCATCGAAATCCCGAACGGCAGCGGGTTGATCAACACGAACGATTTCACCATCAGTTTCTGGATGAAGACCAACTCCACCGGCCACACCGATGCCAACGGCAACCCCAAAGGCCATTTCGTGATGGGCCTGGGTGCGTTCTACGGCCTGCAGTTCGAGGTATTCGGCGGCTATGACGGTGCCAAATTCGCCATCCAATACGCCATGTCCGAAAACCGCACCGGTGCCGAAGACATGTGGTTCCCCGCCCTGGCCACCGACAACACCAACGGCGGCTGGCAGGGGTGGAGCTACGCCCGCAGCCTCACCGTCGAACAGATGCAGGCCAAGCTGAAAGACAACTGGGTTCAGGTAACCTACACCTTCAATGCCACCACCAAAGTGGGTACCCTCTACTACGACGGGGAACGCATGAAGAGCTTCGATTTCAACCTCTGGCCCGATGGCGACGCCAAACGCACCGTTTCCGGTCTGAAATACGCCGGTACCGCCCCCGACGTGCTCGACGAACTCGCCTTCGGTTTCGTTCACTCCCGCGGCGGCACCATGTGGGACAACGAGCCTTGGGGTGGTTATGGGTTCACCACGGCCAACCACTTCCGCGGCCAACTCGACGACATCAAGATCTACCACAAGGTGCTGACCGCCACGGAGATCCAGTTGATGTACGATTCGGAGAACTGATCCTGGTCCGTTCCATGTCCTACCGCCTGTCCTTGGCCGCAATCCTGTTCGGGATTGCGGCCTCGGCCTGCGGGCCGTCTCCCACCACCGGGGGAGATGCCGCTCTGTTCCAATTGCTGTCGATCAAAGCGGACGGCCTCACCCTCACGGCCGATCCGGTCCGTACCGGCGTACCCGTAGATGCCGAAGTGGTGATCGCCTTCTCCGCCGCCATGGATACGGCCTCCGCCCGGGCGGCCAT
>JANJTJ010000103.1 GCA_024711145.1 Balneolales bacterium | reverse complement strand
CGGCGGCGGCACGCACGGAACCGTCTTCTTTGGAGGCGTCATGAACATCCGGACACTACTTCTGGTGCTGGCCGGTTTGCTGACCCCCGCTGCCGTACTGGCCCAAACCCTCACGCTCAGCTCATCCACCCCGTCCGACGGCGCCACCGGCGTGGCGACCGTCGCCTCCGTCTCCTTCACCTTCTCGGTGCCGGTGGACACCAACCAGTTGCGCACCGACCATCAGGGCGACCGGTTCTCCTTCTTCCCGCCGACCTTGCAGATCCTGGGGCATTCGTTCTCCGCCGACCGGAGAACCGTAACCTACCAGGTGGACCATGGCACGGCGCCGTTCGCACTGTGGGCCTTCACCGGCATCACAGGTGCCCAGGGTGAACTCCAGGACGCCTTCGAAATGGTGCGGTACACCACCGGGCAGGCCTTGCCCCCTTTGTCTGTATCCGGTCAACTCGGCCAAGGGGAATTGCCCGATGCCCCCGACTACCGCGATGCCGTGGTACTCCTGCTCCACGACCTCTCCATGTTCGAAAGCGACAGTGGCCCGGGCGAATCGTTGGCTGGTGCCGGCCTGGTGAACGCGCAGGGGCAGTTCACCATCCCCTATGTGATTCCGGGCAGTTATTATGTGGTAGCCATCCTCTTCGATTTCGCATCCACCGATGGCAACACCATCGCCATGGCGCGGGTGGAAGACCAGGACAACCAACCGGTCATGGTCACCATCACCGACCAATCCCTGACCGGTCTCCAGCTCGCCTTCCGTCCCAACACCCGCCACGACCCGCTTCCCATCGATGCGGCGCAGGCCATGGACCAGGTGCGGGGCCTGATGCTCGAGGCCGATCCCACGGCCTATCCCCTCAACATGGAAGCCTATCCCTGGCAGGAATGGCTGCTCGAGGGGCTCTCGCACGATTGGCTCATCGTCTATGTGAATCCCGATTCCATGGTGTACACCTTCTTCGTGATGGAGAACGGGATCCACAACCAGCAAGTGATGCACTACAACGAGATTCCGCCCCATGAACGGCTGGATGCCGATTTCAGCCAGGTGAAACGCATACCGGACACCTTCATACCGGCCGAATACGCCTTGTTCATCGCGCGTCAGAACGGCCTGGACCAATTCCTGTACGACCATCCCATCGGGTTCGAAGGCGGCATGCAGGGCCGCTACCGCCTCAACCATTACTGGTTCCAGCACCCTGCTTTCGTATCGGCCGAATCGAATCCGTTCTGGACCTTCGAATTGGGCATCTTCCGGCCCGAAGGCTATGCGGCCGCCCTCTTCCTGATCGATGCCGTAACCGGCGACCTGCTGGGAAAAGTGGTGGATACGGGCATGGACGACCCCACGCCCGCAGGCCCCGAATCCGTACGGTTGCATCCGGCATATCCGAACCCGTTCAACCCGGGCACCGAAATCCGGTGGAGCATGGAAACCGCCGGGCCGGTCCGCCTCACGGTGGTCGACCTGATGGGTAGGGAAGTGGCCGTTCTGGCCGAATCGACCTACCCGGCCGGATCGCATGCCGCCCGTTTCGATGCCGATGGATTGGCAAGCGGCATGTACCTGGCCGTACTGGAAGCCCAGGGGCGGCGAATGGTCCGATTGATGAGCCTCGTTCGTTGAAACAATTGTGATGGATGGTGCATCCGATGCGGCATTCGTGTCGTCTTTCGGATAACATGACACCACGGCAACTACTGACCCTTCCGATCGCTTTCCTGGCACTGGCCGCTGCCGGTTACGTGGACGGCATCCGCTCCCGCCTGGAGTCGGAAGGGTCGCGGTTGCCCCTGTTGGCATCGGTATTCCCTGCCGTATCGGTACCCGCACAAATGGAACTGCCCACCCTGCTGGTAGCCGCCACACCCTTGGTCGAACCCGAACCCATCCCCGCCGAACCGGCGCCGGCGCCCGGCTCGTTGCGGCTCAACAAACCGTTGTTGCCCAAAGCATTGGCCGAAGACGCCTACCAACCTCTGGTGGGCGGGCGTAGCGAACTGACCGCCATACGGCCGGTTCGGGTACCCACGGGCCTGCGGCGCACGGCCCTTTCCGAGCCCCGGTTGATCACCGCTTTCAAAACGGTCGATCCCGATTCCATCATCCGGTCCCTCTCCGGTAGCTGAAGCCCCGCGCAGGGCCTAACTTGGCCCCCATGCGACACCTACTTCTGCTCCTGGCGGTCCTCCTCCCGACCGCACTAAGCGCCCAGGCGCCTTCCGTAACACAGCATACCGTAACGGTAGACGGCCGCCCCATCCGGTACACGGCCACATCGGGTTACCTGGACCTGACCACCGAGTCGGGCGACGTAACCGCCCGCATCTTCCATACCTCCTATGTGCGCTCCGACGTGCAGGACAAATCCACCCGCCCCATCACCTTCGTGTTCAACGGAGGGCCCGGTTCCAGTTCCGTCTGGTTGCACATGGGTGGTTTGGGGCCCCGTATCGTGGTGCTGCCCGAAGACGGCTCCATGCCAGAACCGCCGTTCCGGGTGGCCGAAAATCCGCATACCTGGCTCACCGGCAGCGACCTGGTATTCATCGATCCCGTATCCACCGGGTACAGTCGGGCCGCCGACCCGGCCAAAGCGGCCGATTTCCACGGGTACGTGGCCGATATCGAATCGGTAGGCGATTTCATCCGCCGCTGGACCCTTCAGAACAACCGGTGGGGTTCGCCCAAATACCTGGCCGGCGAAAGCTACGGCACCACCCGGGCGGCGGGGTTGGCCCAACACCTGCAAGACCGCCACGGCATGTACATCAACGGGGTCATGCTCATCTCCAGCATCCTCGATTTTTCCACCGCCCGGTTCGACCGTGGCAACCAGTTGCCCTATTTCCTATTCCTGCCCACCTACACGGCCACGGCCTGGTACCACAAACGGCTGGACAGCGACCTGCAGCTGAACCTGTGGAAAACCCTCAACGAGGTGCGGCAATTCGCCATGAACGATTACGCCCCCGCCCTGCTCAAAGGCGACCAGTTGCCCGCCGACGAACGGGCCCGCATCGCGTCCATGGTAGCCCGCTACACCGGGCTCTCCATCGAATATGTGGAGGATTCGAACCTGCGAATCGATATCGGGCGCTTCACCAAAGAACTCACCCGCGACCAAGGGCGCACGGTGGGGCGCCTGGACAGCCGGTTCCAGGGCATGGATTACGACGACGCCGGCGAACGCTACGAATACGACCCCAGCTACGACGGCGCCATCTACGGGCCATTCACCGGCGCCTTCATGCAGTATGTGCGCAACGACCTGAAATTCGAGAGCGACCTCCCCTACGAGATCCTCACGGGTCGCGTGCAACCGTGGAACTACCGGAATGTGCAGAACCGCTACCTCAACGTGGCCGAAGACCTGCGCCGGGCCATGCACCGCAACCCCTACCTGAAAGTGTGGGTGGCCAACGGGTACTACGACCTGGCTACCCCGTTCTTCGCGACCGAATACACCTTCTCGCAGATGAACCTGGACCCCACGTTGAAACGGAACGTGACCTTCACCTACTATGAATCGGGGCACATGATGTACATCCATAGGCCCAGTCTGGTGAAATTCCACCGCGATTTCATGGATTTCATCACGAACTGAACATGTTGTACGCCTTCCTGGACGCCAGCCCGCAGGTGGATCCGTCCAATTTCATCGCACCCAGCGCCGACCTCATAGGGGACGTGCGCCTAGGTGCCGAGTCGTCGGTGTGGTTCAATTGCACCATCCGTGGCGATGTCAACTTCATCGACATCGGCGCCCGATCCAACGTGCAAGACAACACCTGCATCCATGTGACCCACGGCAGCCATCCCACCCGCATCGGCAACCAGGTGACCATAGGGCACAGTTGCATGATCCACGGATGTACCATCCACGACCGGGTGCTCATCGGCATCCAGACCGTGGTGCTGGATGGCGCCGTCATCGAATCGGACTGCCTGATCGGGGCCGGCAGTCTGGTGGCGCCGGGCAAGGTGATGCCGTCCGGCTGGTTGTGCCACGGCCGCCCCGCCAAACCCGTGCGGCCGCTCACGCCCGAAGAAATCGCCTCGCTGATTGATTATTCCGACAATTATGTGAAGTATTCGCGGGCTTACCTGCGCCTCGACACGTACGAGGCGAATCCCTGGTACTCTCGGTAATTTGCACCCATGATCCTGCACGAACGCACCGTCCCCTTTTCCATCGACGGCAATTTCGCCGAAACCGACGGCATCCTCCGCCTCGACCAGAACGGCCTGCACCTGGAGTTCCAGGGGCGCGACGAAGTGATCGGCCTGTTCAAGACCGGTGTCAAAACCATCCATCTGGATCTTCGGAAGGTGAAATCCCTCGAGTTCAAGAAAGGATGGTTCACCCGCAAACTCATCCTCCGCACCACCGACATGCAATCCATCGGGTCGCTACCGGGTGCCAAATCGGGCATGGTGAAACTGGGCATAGCCCGTGCGGATGCGGCCGACGCCGCCGACCTGGCCAGCGCCGTTGGCCTGGAGCTGTCGGAACTGCGGCTGAAAAAGTGGGAAGCCGAGGTTCAGTCCACCGACTGAAAAACGGCCTTCAAGCGGTCCAAGCCGGCTTCCAGGTCGGGTAGTTTGGGCCCGTAGGAGAGGCGCACCATGCCGGCCGTGGTGGTGCCGAACACGCCGCCGGGAGCGGTCATGATCTTGTGCTCCCGCATGAGGCGCATCACCCAGGCGTCGTCGTCGCCATCGGGTTGGTCGGCCGCGGTGAGCCCGAGCACCCAGTAGAAGGCCCCCTCGCCGCCATACAGGGGCCGCAGGCCACCCAATGCGGCTTCCACCAGATCCCGTTTGCGTCGGTACAGGGTGTTCTGCTCCTTCATCCAGGCCGCTTCCTCCGCCGAACCCCGGATGGCCAGGAAGGTCTGCTGCACCAGGGCGCTGGCGCAGGTGGTCACATACTGGTGGGCCGCCACATAGGCCGGCACCAGCGCCTGTGGCAATACCGCCCAGCCCAGGCGCCAGCCGGTCATGTGGTGGCTTTTGGAGGCTCCGCGCAGCACGATGAGCCAGGGGTACCGCTCCAGGTAGGCCTCCATGCTGGCACATGCCGAATAGGACATGCCGAAGTACACCTCATCCGATATGATCCACAAGGGTCCCTCTTTCCGGTTCTCGCAGTAAGCGATGAGCTTTTCCAGCTCTTCGGCCGAGGCGTTGGACCCGGTGGGATTGGATGGATGCCCCAAAAGGATGGCGGTGGTGGTGGGACGCACGGCTCCGATCACGGCATCGGCCGAAAACCGGAAGTTGTCGGCCGCCGACAAGGCATAGGTGCGCACCGGTACCCGGTTGAGTCCGGCCAGGGACGCATAGGTGAAGAAGCCGGGGTCGGGCAGCAGCAGTTCACCCTGCCCGTGCGCGAAGAGGGCATAAAACAAGGCATACAGGCCTTCCTGGACGCCGGCGGTAAGGCAGATGCGGTCGGGCCCGAGGCCGGGAACACCCAGTTCATCGGCCAATTTCGCCCGCAGGGGCAGAATGCCGGCGTTCGGCGTGTACCCCAGGGGCGCTTCGCGGGCGGCTTTGGCGGCCGCCTCGCGGATGAAGGCCGGCGTATCCTCGCCGGGTTGACCAAGGGCCAGGTTCAGGGCATCTTTCGGGGCCGCTTCGAAGATCTGGCGAAGCCGGCTTTGGCGGAGTACCGGATTGTCCGGCAGGTACGGTGGGCGCATGGCCTCAAGGTACCAAGAACCCCTGTTTCACGAGCAGTTCGGCGTTCAGAATGGCGCCACCGGCCGCACCCCGCACCGTGTTGTGCCCCAGGCATACGAACGCCACGTCGAAGACTTCGGACAGGCGCAGGCGCCCCATGGAGACCTGCATGCCGTCCTGCGCATAGCTGTGCCGGCGGGGTTGGGGCGATTTGTGGTCGTCGAACAATACCAGGGGTTGGGCGGGCGCCGTAGGCAACTCCATGCCGGCCAACGGACTCTTCCAGTTTCGGATCACGTCGCGAACGGCATCGATGGAGGCCGGTTTGCGGGTGAGTCGGGCCACTACGGTTAGCAAATGCCCCTCCAAGGTAGGCACCCGGGTGGCGGTGGCCTGGCTCGCGATGGGCAATTCGTCCACCGCCGTGCCGGCGGCATTCAGCGTTCCCAGCAATTTGCGCGGTTCCGATGCGATCTTGGGTTCCTCACCCGAGATATAGGGAATCACGTTGCCCAGGATATCCATGGACGGCACGCCCGGGTACCCGGCACCCGATACCGCCTGCAAGGAGGTGATCACCAGGGTCTCCACGCCGAAGGCGTCCACCAGGGGCCGCAAGGCCACCACCAAAGGCACCGCCACGCAGTTCGGATTGGTGACGATGAACCCCTTGCCTTTCGGATCGAAGGTCTGCGTTCGGATCAGGGCGGTATGGTCCGGATTCACCTCCGGCACCAGCAAGGGCACGGAGGGATGTTCCCGATAGTTCTTCGCATTGGAGATGACCGGAATGCCGGCCGCGGCGAAAGCGCCCTCCACTTCGGTGGCCACCGAGGAATCCAGCCCCGAGAACACGAAATCCACATCGGTGAAAGCCGATGGTTCGCACGGGCGTACCACCATGTCGGCGATAGGCGCCGGCAGCTCCACCGGCTCTATCCAATTGGCCGCATGGGCATAGGTTTTGCCGGCCGAACGTTCCGAGGCGCCGAGCGCCGAAACGGTGAACCACGGATGCCGCCCCAACAAGGCGATGAACTTTTGCCCCACAGCGCCCGTGGCGCCGAGGATCCCCACACGGTAACGGGTCATGAGAAAGACGGAATTGCGCTGAAATACCCCTAAAGAGCGCCAAATATAGTATTTTTGGGGCTATGTCCGAACTCAAGAGCCTCGACAAGATCGTCTCGCTGGCCAAAGCCCGCGGTTTCATCTTCCCCTCCTCCGAAATCTACGGCGGCCTGGCCTCCGTGTACGATTACGCCCCGTTGGGCGTGGAGCTCAAACGCAAGATCAACCAGTTCTGGTGGGCCTCCATGACCCAGCGCCATGCCAACATCGTGGGCATCGACGCGGCCATCCTCATGCATCCCACCGTGTGGAAAGCCAGCGGCCACGTGGACAGCTTCAACGATCCCATGATCGACGACAAGGCCTCCAAGATGCGCTACCGGGCCGACCACCTCATCGAGGGCCACATCGCCAAACTGCGCGACAAGGGCAAGGACGACCAGGCCGACCGCGTGCAGCACCTGCTCGACACCGCCGGTACCCGCAAGAACATGGCCCAGGACCTGCACGACATCATCCTGGCCGAGGAGATCCGTTCGCCCGATTCGGGCGCCTTCGATTGGACCGAAGTGCGTCAGTTCAACCTCATGTTCTCCACCCAGTTCGGAGCCGTGGCCACCGGCGAGAACACCGTGTACCTGCGTCCGGAGACGGCCCAGGGCATCTTCGTCAACTTCCTCAACGTGCTCAATACCAGCCGGGTGGGGGTTCCCTTCGGCATCGCCCAGATCGGCAAAGCCTTCCGCAACGAGGTGGTGGCCCGCCAATTCATCTTCCGCATGCGCGAATTCGAGCAGATGGAGATGCAGTATTTCGTGAAACCGGGTACCGACGACGCCAGCTTCGAGGCTTGGAAAGCCGAGCGCTTGGCCTGGCACCACAGCATCGGCATCCGGCCCGAAAACCTGCGTTTCATGCCGCATCCGCCCGACAAGCTGGCCCATTACGCCAAAGCCGCCGAAGACATCCAGTACAAATTCCCCATCGGGTGGCAGGAGATCGAGGGCATCCACAACCGCACCGATTTCGACCTGAGCCAGCACCAGCAGTTCAGCGGCAAGAAACTCGAATACTTCGATACGGCCGCCAACGAGCGGTTCGTACCCTATGTGATCGAGACCTCCGTGGGCCTGGACCGCACCGTGCTCATGGTCCTGTGCGACGCCTACCGCGAGGAGGAAGTGCCCGGCGAGGACGGGTCCACGCCCGAAATCCGCACCGTGCTGAAACTGCACCCCCGGTTGGCGCCCATCACGGCCGGAATCTTCCCCCTGGTGAAGAAACCGGAACTGGTGGAAGTGGCCCGGCGCATCCAGGCCGACCTGGCCGAAGACTACCAGGTGCAGTACGACGAGAAAGGCTCCATCGGCAAACGGTACCGCCGGTTGGACGAGGCCGGTACCCCGTTCTGCATCACCGTGGACTTCGACGGGCTGAACGACGGCACCGTAACCCTGCGCGACCGTGACACCATGCGCCAGGAGCGGGTACCTGCGGAGGCCGTTTCCGGCATCATTCGGGCCCGCATCAAGAATTGGACACCTGATTGACGGATTTTTGATTGATTTTCGGCTCAGAAGCCGTATTCTCGGAGAGTCGTGTCTTAAAACAAACTTGGTACGGTGAGGTCTCAGTGGGAAGAAAACCGAGAAACCCCGAAATGAGGGGAATATCGCGGATTGATGCGAAAGGGACGCACGGGTGGTATGTCCGGGTATATCGTGCCGGCAAAACCTACTCACGTCTGTTTTCGGACAGCAAATACGGTTCCGCCGAGCGGGCCTTGGAGTTCGCCAAGGTGGAACGCAAACGGCTGACCGACAAGTCCCAGCCATTGCCCGAACGTCCGGATCGGCGCTTGGTCACCCATGACAAACGGAACAAATCAGGCATGGTGGGCGTGAGCCGCACCGTGAAACTGAATTCCGGTGGCGAAAACGCGGTGTACTATCAGGTCACCTGGTCGCCGATCAAGGGTCAGATCAAGAACCGCCAGTGGAGCGTGCGGAAATACGGCGAGGAGGAAGCCGCGCGCCTGGCGCGTGAGTTCCGCCTCAAAGTGATGCACGACATCTACGGGGACCATTACGACGAGATGATGCGGGAACAGGCCGAGCTGGACAAAGGCCGGGGTTAATCCACCCGCCAGGTCCAGGTCAATGCCAGGGTGAAATCGGGAGCGGTGTAGGCCAGGTCTTCGCTGAACGTGAGGTGCCATGCGCCGGTGCGGGTAGTACGCCTGTAGCCGAACACGATTTCGATGGGCATTTTCTCCAATTTGGGCGAACCGGTGCCCTGCAGGAAGGGTGTGCCCCCCCGTAGGCCGGCGCCGAAGGCGCCGGCCTGCACGGCGCGCTCGGCGTCGAGCCGGGCCCAGATGCCGGATCGCGCCGTGCCGGCGGGGTACCCGCCATCGGGCCGGCGGCGGACATAGGCCGCCGCCAGCCCGAGGCGCCAGGCCGCGCCCATCGGGCGCGCGGCCTCGGCGCCGAGGGCCCTCGAAGGCGCCGCCGCGCCGTGGCCACGCACTACCGCCCTTGCCGTTACGCCCGAGGCGCGGCGGCGCAGCGCGAGCTCGGGCCGGCCCGCCGCCCAGCGGTCGGGCCGGCCCGTCCACCACGGCCCGTCGGCATCGCCGACCTCCAGGGCATAGCGGTTGTCGGGGAACAGCTCCCGCCCGTAGTTGGGCAAGCCCAGAAAGCCGTGGTAGGCGTTCAGCGCCGGGTCCATGAATCCGCCCCACTGGTATCGGAACGGCACCCGCAAGGCCACCTGCCACGCGCCGCGGGTCCACGCCGCTTCCGCATCCATCCCCGCCTCTTCCAGATCCATCACATAGTAGGCGCCCGATTCCTGGGTCTCCCGATAATGGGCCGCCGTGTAGGCCGAGGTGAACCGCAAGGCCAGGCCGTCTTTCCAGCCGAAAGCGGCCGGCAGGTCCATCAACAGGGGTTCGCCCGGCGCGAACCGGTTGCGATGGCCCCAGTCGGGGGTGGTGCAGCACAGGGCCACCAGGAGTGCGGGTAGGAGCATGGGCCTGAAAATAGCGGGATGGGCGGTATCTTCCGGCGTGCCCAGTACCGAAGTGACCATCCAGGATTTCCCCGTGCCCTCGGGCTATGCCGAAAACGAACGGCTCGACCTCTATCTGACCCGTTTCGTGGAAAACGCCACCCGCAGCAAAGTGCAGGATGGCATCAAAAACGGTTTCGTGAGTGTGAACGGCACGGTGCCCAAGGCCTCCTACAAGGTGCAGGCCGGCGACCAGATCCGCATCAGTCTGCCCAAGGCCCCGCCCCCCGACGCCCTGGCCGAGGACATCCCGCTCGACATCGTCTTCGAAGACGACCACCTCATCATCATCAACAAACCGGCCGGCATGGTGGTGCATCCGGCGTTCGGGAACTGGACCGGCACCCTGGTGAACGCCCTGCTGCACCATACCGAAGACCTGGGCGAAACCGACGACGACCTGAGGCCCGGCATCGTGCACCGGCTCGACAAAGGCACCACCGGCCTGCTCGTGGTGGCCAAGACCGAAGCGGCGTTGCGGCATCTGTCGGCCCAGTTCGCCAAACACAATCTGGAACGCACCTATCAGGCCGTGGTCTGGGGGCATCCGCCCGACGAAGGCGTGCTCGAGGGCAACCTGGGGCGCTCGCCCAAAGACCGCAAGAAGATGACCGTGCTGCCCGATGGCCAGGGCAAACGGGCGGTGACCCGTTTCCGGGTGCTGCAGCGGTTCGACCACCTCTCCCTGCTCGAATTCCGCCTCGAAACCGGCCGTACCCACCAGATCCGCGTGCATGCCGCCCACGCCGGGTGGTTCGTCTTCGGCGATCCCGTCTATGGGGGCGACACCGTGCGGTACGGACCCAACACCGGCGGCCGCAAGACCATGTTCCTGCAGCTCTTCGCCCTGCTCGGCCGCCAATGCCTGCATGCCAAAACCCTGGGGTTCACGCACCCGGCCACCGGCGAAGCCATGCGGTTCGATTCGGACTTGCCGGATGATTTCAAGACCGTACTGGACAGGCTTGAGGTCCACAGCAGGCGGTAATCGGTTATCGGAAGTCGGTTTTCGGAAATCGGAAAACAGACTTCGGAAAACCGACATCAGAAAACCGAACCCATGAAAAAAGAGATACGCATCGACGTGACGCTGGACGGGGACAAGATTCCCGCCAAGATCGAATGGACCGCCGAGGACGCCGGCATGCCGGGCACCGTGGAATGCCGGGCCATGCTGCTGGCCCTCTGGGACCATCAGAAAAAGGACACCCTCCGGCTGGACCTGTGGACCCGCGACATGACCGTGGACGAGATGAAGATCTTCTTCCACGAGACCCTGGTCACCATGGCCGACACCCTGGAACGCAGCACCACCGATGCCCGAATCGCCGGCGACATGCGCGACTTCTGCGCCTATTTCGCCGAGAAGATGGAGATCGCCCCGAAGAATCCGGATTCGTTGGTCTGAGACGTCGGACGTTGGACGTTTGACGTAATCATGTGCCTGGTAATTCCGGAATCCATTCCGAAAATACAAGGTATTCTGCATGCGGTAGATAGGGGCTGGTACCCGTATCTTACGCGCCAACAAGGCCAGCATGGCTTTCGGGTTCGGACGGGTTTGCAGTGAAGGGAACGGAGCGGCAAGGGACACGAAGGGACGAAAGGGATGCCGCAGGCCGCCATTCACGCATATACCAACATGGAACAACTGACGTTCGCCGAACTCGATCTCTCACCCGAGATCGTCCAGGCCTTGGCCCTCATGGGCTTCGAGGCTCCCACTCCCATCCAAGCCCAGACCATTCCGCTCGTGCGCTCCGGCCGCGACGTGTTGGGTCAGGCCCAGACCGGCACCGGCAAGACGGCCGCCTTCGGCATTCCGGCCATCGAAAAAGCCGGCGCCGACGCCGAAAAAGTACAAGTCCTCATTCTCACGCCCACCCGCGAACTGGCCATCCAGGTAACCGGTGAGCTCCAGAAACTGGGCCAATTCAAACCCGGGCTGCACATCGTACCCGTGTACGGGGGCCAACCCATCGACCGCCAGCTCAAGGCCCTGCGCCGCCGCACCCAGATCGTAGTGGGCACGCCCGGCCGGGTGATCGACCACCTCGAACGCGGCACGCTCGACCTTTCCGGTCTGGAAATGGTCGTGCTCGACGAGGCCGACGAAATGCTGAACATGGGCTTCCGCGAAGACATCGAGCGCATCTACACCTTCACCAAAGAGAAGCCCCAGAGCGTCATGTTCTCGGCCACGGTGTCGGCACCCATCCGCGACATCATCAACCGGCAGATGACCGATCCCGCCACCGTGCGGATCGACAAGACCGTGACCACGGCCCCCAACATCCGCCAGTACGTCGTCGAAGTGCGCGACTCCATGCGCACCGAGGCCATCAGCCGCCTCATGGATGTGAAAGGCTACAAATTGGGCCTCGTGTTCACCAACACCAAGATGCAAGCCGACGACCTCATGGCCGACCTGGCCGCCCGCGGTTACGACTGCGACGTGCTCCACGGCGACATGAAGCAGAGCGCGCGCGATTTCACCATGAGCAAGTTCCGCAAGGGCGAGCTCGACCTGCTCATCGCCACCGACGTGGCCGCGCGGGGTATCGACGTGGACGACATCGACGTAGTCTTCAACTACGACATCCCCAACGACCCCGAGTATTATGTACACCGCATCGGTCGTACCGGTCGGGCGGGACGCAGCGGCACGGCCATCACCTTCAGCACCCGCACCAAAGCGCGTCGGTTGCAGTTCATCGAACGCAACGTGCGCACCACCCTGGAGCGCATGAACCTGCCCAGCGTGCAGGAAGTGGAAGGCGCCCGCGCCAGCGAATACCTGCTCAAGATCCGCATGACCCTGGAAGCCGGCGGCTTGCGGCCCTACATCGAAATGATCGAAAGCATGGGTGAAGGTCCCTTCAGCCATATCGAAGTCGCCGCGGCGGCATTGAAACTGCAGATCGCCATCGAAGAGAAAGCCGAAGCCGACAGCCAGCGCGAATTCCGCGAACCCCGGGGCGACCGTTTCGAGCGGGGCGGCTTCCGCGACCGCGACGACCGTGGCGACCGTGGCGACCGTGGCCCGCGCCGCGAGTTCACCCCCCGCGAACCGCGCGGCGACAGCCACCACGAGGCACCGGCGGCAGGCTGGACCCGCCTCTACGTGGGTGCCGGGCGCCAGCACGGTGTCTTCCCCAAAGATCTGGTCGGCGCCATCGCCGGCGAAGCCGGAATCCAAGGCAAACAGATCGGCGCCATCAAGATCCTGGGGGCCTTCTCCCTGGTCGATGTGGACGCCTCCGTCGCCGACCGCGTGGTCCGCAGCATGGAACGCGCCACCATCAAAGGGAAGCCGGCGCAGATTCGACACGACCGCAATAGCTGATGGCGGACGGTTTTCGGAAGTCGGTTTTCTGACTGACGACTGACGACTGACGACTGACGACTGACGACATTAAAGCCTCTGGAGTAATCCGGGGGCTTTTTTTTGCGGATGGCGGAGGGCGGCTGACGGGAAACGGCCTACGGCTGACGGGAAAGACTCATGGACCCATCGTCCCATAGTCCCACAGACCCATCGTCCCATCGTCATGGCGGGCCAGTTGCTCCAGGGTGGTGATTCCGTGGATCTCCAGGGCGCGTCGGGCGGGGGCGCCTAAGGCGGAAAGAAAGGCGGAATCGGATGGGGAGGTCATGGGGGAGGATTTCATGATGGGGTCATGATCAATCGTGATACCTCGAGTTCACACCTGCTTCCATCACCGGAGAGCAGCACCGCCAATAACCGCACCAAAGAACGCCAGCAACAGGATGGTCCCGAAAAATGAGATCACGAGTCCGGCAATCGACAACCCGCGCGGCTGTTTGAATACTCCAACAAAAGAGAATACAACCCCAAGGAGCCACACGATCCAACCTACAAGCTGAATCCAGCCCAGGAACAATGCCATCAGGGCAAGGACGAAACCGGCCGTTCCAATTCCATTGGTCTGCCGCTCCGCCTGATTGATAATGATCGTTTGGCCCGGGTAACTATGATGATATTGCGGATCGTGAGACATACGAATTTCCTTCAGATGCGTCGTGATTGGAAAGCCACCGGTCAATTACGGCAAATCCTTAACGATTCGCAACAAGCGGAGGGTTGTCATAGATGTATATCCTACGGGGCAACCCATAGCGACAGCCCGAATTGAGGTTGCAGCTAACGGTTCGGGGCTTGGCGCAGGCGGGGACTTTTACCACAAACCTTGCTACGAAGCCGAAAGCTCAAATTTACAAAAAACTGTCATACGAAGCACTTCGCCCCCGCTTGCGCCAAACCGCTGTTGGCGGTTCGTTGTTTTTTTTCAGTCGTTGTCTTTCGGTGTTATTTGGTCTGCAAGTTTCTTGGGTGCTACTCCGCAATATGCCGTTATCAATGCGTCTTTTAAAACGTCATTGTCCAACTTGTCAAGTTGTATGAATGTCCAACCTTGTTTGCCCCACTTATTTGGAACAGGATAAATTTCTGTTTTGCTATCAGTTGAAAAAACGTCTTGGTCAATCTCCGAAAATTTCAAACAAGCCCTGTTATGTTTTTCGTCATAAGTGGCAAAAATTTTCTTTTTCACTCTAAAAGATGTTTTCTCAAAGTGCGGTTCTTCAGTCGTTTCGGGTAGCGACAAGGCAAACGTTCTTAAAACATCAATTTGTTTCATCAGCTTTCATTTACAGGTCAGGTTGCTTTACAATAGTGTAATTATTTTTTTGTTCAGCCACATTCGTAGAAAAGGTTCACAACACCAGACTTGAATGTGTCAACGCTTTTTATTTTTAAACTTTTATGTTCACGCGGGTTTATTCTTTCAGGAAATCGTTTTCCTTCTCTGGCAATAACAGGTTGGACAAGAAAATTACACTCGTCAATAAGCTTTAAATCCAAAAATTCGCAAATAATGCTCGGACTTCCGTAAACGACAATATCTTTATCAGTGCCGTTTTTCAATTGTGCAATATAATCGGCATCTATTTCCCTTAGTAGTTGTGTATTCTGCCAACTGACACTTTTCATCGTTTTTGAGAAAACTATTTTCCGGGCGGCATTTATGTATTGACTGTATTCTCTCATCCATTCCGGAAGGGACATATCTGTGGATGCACCAGGCCAGAAACTTTCAAATAGCTGATAAGTAATTCGTCCAAACAGTACAATGTCAATCGTTTTCATTTGCTCAATAGCAAATTGATGGTGTTCTTCGTCTGCAATCACGCTTGTATGTGAACAGAAGCCGTCCAGAGTAATGTTGATGCTTGAAATTATTTTTCCCATACCATATTGTTAATTTGAGGCTTCCGCTTCAATCCATTTTTTATTTCTGCGTTCCAACAGACCACATATTTCCTGCAAAGTCTTTAAATGTTGCCCGTCTGTCAGGGTCTCCTTCACGTTCTTTTGGTCGTTCAACTATTTCGCAACCTGCATTTATTGCCCTGTCAAAGGTTTCATCAACATCGGGAACGTAAACGTGCATAACCAAAGAAACAGGCGGAAATTTGTCTGACGAATCACCAAGCATTATTACAGAATCGTCAATCTGTATTTCTGCGTGCATTATTGTTCCGTCCGGCATATCATATCGTCTTAATTCTTTTGCGTCAAATATTTGTTTTATCAGGTCAATAAACTTGTCTGCCCCGTCAACAATGAAGTAAGGCGAAACGGAATTGTATCCTGTCGGTTTGAAACTACTTTTCATTTCTTTTTCTATTTTGTTTATTGTTTCGGTGTCGTCTTTTACAATGACCGCTAACGGTCAAGTATAAGCGTAGTGCGGGATTTCGGAGCAATTCACTGTCCGCCCACCACAAAGTTTCTTAGGAGCAAAAATGCTCAAATTTAGCAGTTCAGCCCGCATTACGCTTATACAATGTTGGCGGTAGTTTTTTTTATTCAATTCTCCTTAATACCCCCTTTAATTTTGCTTCAACTCCAAGATCATCAAAAAGTTTTTCAGTCAATGTTAATGTCTTCTTGAAAGCTGTTTTAATATCTGTCGGATCTAATTCTGATGTTGTCTCCTGAAATAACGAATACCAATCTGGGTCTATGTCTTTTTCCAAGCTTTTTGTTGGACTTTCCCAATGTTTGGTTTGGTATGTTTCAATTCTTATTAACCAAAGTAAATATTTTTGAACATTTG
>JANJTJ010000094.1 GCA_024711145.1 Balneolales bacterium | reverse complement strand
CACCCCACGTCATCCATCTTTGGTAAGGTGGCTTTGGCGGGGAGGACCCACCCGTTCCCATTCCGAACACGGCCGTTAAGCTCCCCTGCGCCGATGGTACTGCCTCAAGCGGAAGAGTAGGTCGCCGCCTTACCTTTTTTTCAGTCGAAAGCCCGGAGCTTCCCTCCGGGCTTTCGCTATTTTAGCCCCCATGATCTCCGCAGGGCCCGATCTTTCGATCATCATTGTCAATTACAATGTCAAGGAGTACCTGGCCAGTCTGCTCCTTTCGGTTCGTGCGGCGCGCCACCACCTTGCCCTCGAAATCCTCGTGGTGGACAATGCCTCCACCGACGGTTCCCAGGAGTTCCTGACCTCCCGTTTTCCGGAAATCACCTTCATCGCCAATTCCGAGAATCTGGGTTTCGGCAAGGCCAACAACCAGGCCATCCGCATCGCCCGCGGGCGCCATACCCTGCTGCTGAATCCGGATACGCTCCTGCAGGAAGACACCCTGGTAACCTTGGCCGCCCGGTTGGACGCCGACCCCTCCATCGCCGCCGCCGGTTGCCGGTTGCTCAATCCGGATGGTTCCTTCGCCCCCGAATCCAAGCGAACGGTACCCACGCCCCTATCGGCCTTGTACCGTGTGCTGGGCCTCAACCGCCTGTTTCCGGACAGCCGCCGGTTCAATTCCTACTACATGGGTTGGGTGGGCGAACATCAGGAAGCCGAGGTACCGGTCTTGTCGGGCGCTTTCATGTATTGCCGCACCGATGTCCTGCAAGCGCTGGACGGCTTCGACGAGCGCTTTTTCATGTATGGCGAAGACATCGACCTGTGCTACCGGATCACCCAGGCCGGTTACCGCATCCTGTATGTGCCATCCACCGCCATCATCCATTACAAGGGCGAAAGCACCAAGAAGGACCACATCGACTATGTGATCCTGTTCAACAAGGCCATGTACCAGTTTTTCGACAAGCACTACCGGAACCGGTATGCGGGTTGGTTCAAGGGGCTGGTGCGGTCGGGCATCGTGGTACGGGCGGCCTTCTCCTACCTGGCCGGCCAGGCGAAGGTGTTTGCCGGGCCGCTGACCGACCTTCTGTTCCTCAATGCCGTCCTCGTGCTGTTGTTCGCCAGCCGGTACGGTATTGCGATGGGCGAGCTGGGCGACCGCTATCAGCCCGGGTTCCTCATCATGCACGGGCTTACTTCCGTCCTATTCCTGGTGGCCGCCACCTGGGCCGGTGTGCATGCGCAACCCCGGGGCACCACGGCCCGCTTGCTGCGCACCATCGCCGTCACCTTTGCCGCGGTCGCCTTCATCACCTTCTTCCTGCGCGATTACGCCTTTTCCCGATGGATCATTCTGAACGGGGCCGTGGCGGCCGCCGTGCTCCTGCCCGGTTGGAGGCGCGTGCTGGCCTTGGTGCGCCGATCTCCGGAGGCTCGGAAGGAACGGGTGCTTCTCGTGGGAATGAGCGACCGCAGCGAGGGCCTGCTCCAGCACCTGGAAAAAGCGGCGGTACCCGTGGACCCCATAGGATGGATCGTGCAGGACGGGTCGCCCTGGACCGACCGCTACTGCGGATTGCCGGTGATCGGCCGGCCGGAGCACACCGCCGACCTGGTCCGGTTTCATGAGGTGGACCAGCTCGTATTCGACGGCAAAGCCATATCCACCGGCACCCTTCTGTTCATCCTAACCCAGATCCGGAATCCGAACGTGGGTTACCGTCTCATTCCGGAGTCCATGGATTTCCTGATCGGGAAATCGAAGGTGGAGTACCTGGACGAGATGCCCCTGGTCGAAGTGGACGTGCCCTATGCGAATCCCTTCAACCGGATGCTCAAACGCCTCACCGACCTGGTGCTGGTCACGCCGGTACTGCTGCTGGGCTGGCCCATGTGGTTGGCGGCCGAGTGGCGCCATCGGCATGCGCCCGTGGCGAATGTGGGCATAGGCGGTGCCGGTCGCGGCCGGGTGGTCTTGCGGCTGCGCATGCCCTATGCCGACCACCGCATGGGCAACCGGTTCCGGTTGCTGAGTCGGGTGTGGACCGGCTCGCTGAGTCTGGTAGGCGCTCCGTTGATGCCCGAGCGGGGTGGCACGCCGGTACACTACACGCCCGGAATAACGGGATTGCGGCAACTGCACGACGCACCGGGAGTTCCGGCACAGGACCTGGATGTGCTGGAACGGCAGTACGTGCAAGGGTACAGCTGGTGGATGGATCTGCGCATACTGGCCGCATCCGTCCGCAAAGGCCTCTTCGCCGACCGCTTCCTCTAAACGCGCCGGGCCAGCTGCGCGGCCATGGGGCCGTACCAACCGGCGAAACTGCCATCGGCGATACGGGTCCGCACCTCCTCCATCAACCAGAGATAGAATTTCAGGTTGTGCTCGGAGGCCAGTTGCAGACCCAGGATTTCGCCGCAGCGGAACAGGTGGTGGGCATAGGCCAGGGTGTGGTCGCGGCAGAGTACCGAATCGAAGCCGGCGTCGGCCGATTCGAAATGATGCTTCCACTTCGAATTGCGCAGGTTCACCGTGCCGTTCCGCGTGAAGATCATGCCGTTTCGGGCGTTGCGCGTCGGCATCACGCAATCGAACATGTCCACCCCGCGGGCTACGCCTTCGAGCAGATTGGACGGGGTGCCCACGCCCATCAGATAGCGGGCCTTGGTGGCGGGCAGCACATCCGTCACGATTTCGGTCATGGCATACATCACCTCGGCAGGTTCGCCCACCGAGAGCCCCCCGATGGCGTTGCCGTCGAAGTCCAGGTCGGCGATGGCGGCGGCCGAATCGCGGCGCAGGTCGGCATGCACGCTACCCTGCACAATGCCGAACAGGTGCTGGCGGTGACCATAGAGGGCCTCCGAGCCGTCGAAAGCCTTTTTGCAGCGGGCCGCCCACCGATGCGTGAGGTGCATGGAATTGACCGCGTACTCCCGCTCGCAGGGGTAGGGCGGGCATTCGTCCAGCACCATCATGATGTCGGAACCGAGCACGCGTTCGATTTCGACCACACTTTCCGGCGTGAACCGGTGGGAGCTGCCGTCCAGATGGCTTTTGAACACCACCCCGCGTTCGTCGAGCGTGCGTGTGGCCGCCAGGGAGAATACCTGATACCCGCCCGAATCGGTGAGGATGGGCCGGTCCCAGTTCATGAACCCGTGCAGGCCGCCGGCGGCGCGCATCACGTCCATGCCGGGGCGCAGATACAGGTGGTAGGTATTGCCGAGGATGATCTTGGCATCGATCGCATCGCGCAGGCGGGACTGGGGCACGGCTTTTACCGTGCCCAGCGTACCTACCGGCATGAAGATGGGAGTCGGGATGTCGCCGTGGGCGGTACGCACGGTTCCCAGCCGCGCGCGCGTGCCGGGGTCGGTCTTCAGAAGCGTGAACAAGGGGTTCCGTATATTTGAAGCCAATTTACCCATTTCAGATGGATCGTTTCCGGGATATCGCCCCCTTCATCATCGTTGATGCGATGATGCTCACCCTGTCGTGGTATGGGTTCTATTGGGTGCGTGAACCTGCCGCCACCCCACCCGAGTTGTTCGTGCCCGCCGTGGTGGTGGCCCTGTTCTGGTTGGTGATGGTGGCCTTATCGGGCATGTACCACAAAACCTACCTGGTATCCCGCTTCGACGAGCTACTGCGCATCGGAAAAACCGTGACCATCGGCACCCTGGTGCTTTTTTTCCTGCTGTTCATCGATTCGATGGGATGGAACGAACGGAATCTGGACCAAGCCAAGGAAGTGACCTTCATCTATTGGGCCATGGTGTACGGATGCCTGGCCTTGGGACGCATGGGCGTGCTCACCTGGCAGATCCATCAGATCAAACGGGGGCATGGGTTGCACAAGGCCCTCATCGTAGGTACGGGGCCCACCTCGCATCATATCAAAGAAGACCTGGACCGGCACAAGTTGTCGGGCATGCAGGTGGTCGGGTTCCTGTCGGTCCACGATGGGGAACAGGGCCAGGTGGAGGGGTTGCCCATATTGGGCCATGTGCGGGCCATCCGCCCCTTGATCCGGGAGCACGACATCCGGGATGTGATCATCGCCCTGGAGCCCGAGTCGCGCGACGACCTGGTGCGCATTCTGGATCTGATCGATCTGCCGGATGTATCCGTGAAGATCCTACCCGATTTCCATCAGATGATATCGGGGTTGAACCGGACCAACCAGATCTACGGGTTGCCGCTGATCGAGGTGATGCCCGACCCCATGCCGACCTGGGAGCGGTTCATGAAGCGGGCCATGGATGTGGTCATATCGGCCGTGGTGTTGGTGCTGGCCTCGCCCGTGTTCGTGCTGGTGGCCGTGGCGGTACGTCTCAGCTCGTCGGGGCCGGCCTTGTTCCGCCAGGCGCGGGTGGGGTTGCACGGGCGCGAGTTCACCATATTCAAATTCCGCACCATGTATGAGGATGCCGAGAAGCGCACGGGTCCGGTTTTCGCGCAGAAGAACGACCCCCGCCTGACCCCCATCGGCGGTCTGATGCGCAAACTCCGGCTGGACGAACTGCCCCAGTTCTGGAACGTGCTCCGGGGCGACATGTCCCTGGTGGGGCCGCGGCCGGAGCGGGCGTATTTCGTGGAGCAATTCAAAGAGAAGATTCCGTTGTACACGCGCCGTTTGCGGGTAAAACCGGGCATAACCGGTTGGGCCCAGGTGAAATGGAAATACGACGAATCGTTCGAGGACGTCGTCGAGAAGACCAAATACGACCTGTTCTATGTGGAGAACATATCCCTCCGCATGGATCTCAAAATCCTGTTCAACACCATCATCACGGTCGTAACCGGCAAGGGGCAATAAGCGGATGCAGTCCGACACACTCGTCATCATACCCACCTACAACGAATCGGGCAACATCGAGCGGTTGGTGCATGTGCTCATGAACCTGCAGCCCAAGGTGGACCTGCTCATCGTGGACGACGGCTCGCCCGACGGCACGGCGGCCATCGTCAAAGAGCTGCAGCACGAATATGCCGACCGCATCCATCTCATCGAGCGGGCGGGCAAGCTCGGGTTGGGCACGGCCTACGTGACCGGCTTCCGGTTCGCCCTGCAGCAAGGGTACCGGCAGGTATGCGAGATGGATGCCGATTTCTCGCACGACCCCATGGACATTCCCCGGCTGGTGGCCGAAGTGGCGGCCGACCGTGCCGACGTGGCCATCGGCAGCCGGTACAGCAACGGCATCAGCATCATCAACTGGCCGCTCAGCCGTCTCATCCTGTCCTATTCGGCCAACCTGTACGCCCGCACCATCACCGGCATACCCGTCAAGGACATGACCGCCGGGTTCAAGTGCATCCATAGGCGCGTATTGGAAACCGTGAACCTGGACCGCATCCGCTCCAACGGCTATTCCTTCCAGATCGAGATCCATCTGCGGGCGCATGCCGCCGGGTTCCGCCTCGTGGAAGTACCGGTCATCTTCCGCGAACGGGTGGAAGGCGTATCCAAAATGTCCAAAGCCATCGTCCGCGAAGCCATGTGGAAGGTCTTGAGCCTTCGCCTGCGCCATCTCCTCGGCCGACTCTGACTCCCTATCTTGACCCTATGAACTATCTGGATTTCGAAAAGCCCATCCACGAGCTCGAAACGAAAATCGAAGAACTCCGCCAGCTGGACGTGGGCGACAACCGCGTGTTGGCACCCGAGATCAAGCGCCTGGAAGCCAAGGTCGAGGAACTGCGCGGAACCATCTATGCCAACCTCACCCGCTGGCAGCGAGTGCAATTGGCCCGCCACCCCGACCGCCCCTACACGCTCGACTACATCTACAAAATGACCGAGCGGTTCATGGAACTGCACGGCGACCGCGCCTTCAGCGACGACAAAGCCATCGTGGGTGGCATGGGCACCATCGACGGCCGGTCCGTCATGATCATCGGCCAGCAGAAAGGCCGCGACACCAAGTCGCGCCAATACCGCAACTTCGGAATGCCCAATCCCGACGGGTATCGCAAGGCCTTGCGCCTCATGAAACTGGCTGAAAAGTTCGGAATCCCGGTCATCACCTTGGTAGACACACCCGGGGCCTTTCCCGGCCTGGAAGCCGAAGAGCGGGGCCAGGGCGAGGCCATCGCCCGCAACCTGCGCGAAATGGCCGTGCTGCGGGTACCGCTCATCACCATCATCATCGGCGAGGGTGCCAGTGGCGGCGCCTTGGGAATCGGCATGGGCAACGAAGTGTATATGATGGAGAACACCTGGTACTCCGTCATCTCGCCCGAATCCTGCTCCTCCATCCTGTGGAAAACCTGGGATTACAAAGAACAGGCGGCCGACGCCCTCAAGCTCACGGCCGAAGACCTCACCGAACTGGGCATCATCGACGGCATCATCCGCGAACCGAAGGGTGGCGCCCACCGCGACCACGACGCCGCGGCCGCCGCCGTGCGCAAGCAGATCGTGGAATCCATGGACCGGCTGGGCAAGCTGTCGGCCGGGGAGCTGGTGGACCAGCGCATCGCCAAGTATTCGGCCATGGGGCATTTCATCACGGTCTGACATGCTGCCCGCCGGAGAGCCCGTTTTCGTGTATTCCCACTTCCTGCGCAGCCGCTACGGGGAGACCGACAAAATGGGCTACGTCTATTACGGCCGCTACCTCGAATACTTCGAAGTGGCCCGTACCGAGATGATCCGTGCCGCCGGCATCCCCTACCGTCGCCTCGAAGACGAAGGCTTCATGCTGCCCGTGCTCGAAACCGAGCTCAAATACCTACGGCCCGTTTTCTATGACGAACTGATGGAGATCCGCGTGCTCATCTACGACGAACCGGGCATCCGGCTCGACACCTGGTATGAGGTTCGTACCCTGGATGGCACCGTGCTGAACACCTTGGGTCGGGCCCGGCTCTGCTTCATCGACGAGCAGACCCGCAAACCCGTGCGGGCCCCGCAATTCTTCCTGGACGGACTCCGGTCCCTGATGCATGCTTCCCGGACTTGACGCCCTCATCGATCGGGCCTTGGCCGAAGACGTGGGCGATGGCGACATCACCACGGCGGCCGTGTACCACGGCACCGAAACCGCGCACGCCGACATCGTAGCCAAAGAGGCGGGCGTGGTGGCCGGTTTGGAAGTGGCCGCCCGCATCTACCGCCGCACCGACGCCGGCATCCGGTTCGAAGCGGCCGCCGCCGATGGGATGCGGGTCGAAAAAGGAACCACGGTGGCCTCGGTACGAGGTGCGGCCCACCATCTGCTCACCACCGAGCGCACCGTGCTCAATTTCATGCAGCGCATGAGCGGTGTGGCCACCCGCACCCGCACCTTCGTGGATCTGGTGGCGCATACCGAAGCCGCCATTTTGGACACCCGCAAAACCATTCCGGGTCATCGGGAGTTGGACAAATGGGCCGTACGCCTGGGTGGTGGCCGGAACCATCGGGCGGGATTGTACGACATGTACCTCATCAAAGAGAACCACATAGCCGTGGCGGGCGGCATTGCGGCCGCCCTGGATGCCTGCGTGGCGCACCGGAAGCGTACCGGTTCGGGTGCGCCCATCGAATTGGAAGTGCCGGATCTGGAAAGCCTGGCCGAAGCCTTGGCCCATGGCGCGGCCGACATCATCATGCTGGACAACTTCGGCCTGGCGCAGATGCGGGAAGCCGTGGCACGCACAGCCGGTCGGGTACCACTCGAGGCCAGCGGCAACGTGAACCTCACCACGGTAGTCCCCATCGCCGAAACCGGGGTGGACCGCATCTCGGTGGGCAGCCTCACCCATAGCGTGCAGGCCCTGGACCTGTCCATGCTCTTCCGGTGAGGCAGGCGACCGCTCTGGCCCTGCTGCTGGCCGGCATTGCGGTTGCCGCGGCTTGGCCGGGCGCCTGGGACCATTGGTCACACCGACTTTTCCGGAGCTTCTGCCATCAGGATCCTACCCGGAGCGTGCTGATGGCGGGGATGCCCATGGCGGTTTGCGCCCGGTGTTTCGGGGTCTATGCAGGCACGGCCTTGGGTGGTTTACTCGGTCTGAAGCTGGATTTCGGCATCCGTTGGATCGGCCCGCTTTGGGCACTTCTGGCCGCCCATTGGGCATTGGGAGCCTTGGGATGGCCTGATGGCGGCATCTGGACGCGCACGGCGGTGGCCTTGCTGCCGGGTTTGGCTACCGGGGGCCGGGTTGTATCTTGGACGCGCACCAACTCCTGACATCCATGGAAACCACTTCGCAATCACCCAGTTATCAGAACACCGCCATCCAGTATGCGCTGGTTCTGGCCATTGTGGCCTCCGCCGTCGGCATCATGTTGAGTTACCGGTTCATCGGCGCGGAACCCTCCGGTAGTCCGTTCGCCATGATTCCCATGCAACTCGTACCCTGTCTCTTCTTCATGCTGGGCGGGCTGCTCGTGGTCAAAAAACACGTGCAAACCCACAATCTGGTCATGAAAGCCGGCAAAGCCGCCGTAGTCGGGTTGGTTACCGGATTGTATGTGGCCGCTTTCGCATCCGTCATCAGCCTGGTCTGGAACTTCGTGGTCGATCCCGGCATGATGGATGCCTTCCGCGATGCCGCCATCGCCAACTTCGAAGCCATTCAAGGCATGCCCGACGATGCCAAAGCCCAGATGATCGACGGGATGTACGAGCAGTTCGAAAAACAAGCCTCCCTCTCGGGTCAGATCCAGGGCATCGGTATCGGCCTGTTGTTCAGCGGCATCCTGAACCTGATCACCGGCATCATCGCCGCCGCCATCTGGGCCCGCAAAGAGGAAGTGCTCTGACATGACGGCTTGGCAGGATCGGAACGGGTTCCCCGGATGGCTCATGGCCGTCGTGTGGTTGTTCGGGGCCTTCTTCGGCTTCCAGATTCTGGCGGCCATTATCGTATTTGTCGGCTTTTCGATGGGCGGAGGAGATATCCTGAGTCTCACCGATCCGGCCGCCTTGCTATCCGACCCGAACCTGCTGTTCATCGGCAACTCCACCGGGCAGGTCCTGGTGCTCGGACTCATGACCTGGTGGCTCGCCCGCTTGTCGGTGGCCACCAAGGCCGAGCGTCCGGCCTTCCTGCGCTTCGCGCCGGTACAAGGTGGCAACAAGACCCTGGTGCTCTCGGTGCTGTTGGTGTTCGCCATCCAACCCGTGATCCTGTACCTGGGTTGGGCGAACCAGCACCTGCCGCTTCCCCAATGGATCAAAGACCTGGACGAACAGCAGATGGCCATGATCGAACAGTTGCTGCGGGGCGACATCGCCTTGCCGGTGATGTTGTTCCATGTGGCTCTGGTGCCTGCCATCTGCGAGGAAGTCCTGTTCCGCGGCTACATCCTGCGCCAGTTCGAAAAGAACATGGGACCCATGGCGGCGGTCATCCTCACGGGGGTCATCTTCGGGCTGTTCCACCTGCGCTTGGTGCAAGCCATACCGCTCATCGTGCTGGGCGTGCTCATCACCTGGCTGGCTTGGCGCACCGGCAGCGTCTGGACGGCCGTGGTGGTGCATTTCGTGAACAACGGAGCCAGCGTGGTGGCCGCCTATGCCATACCCGACATCATGTTCGACGAGAAACTCCAGAACACAGCGCCGCCGTGGTGGGCGGTGGCCATCGGGTTGGGCGCCACCTATTACCTATTCCTACTCCTGAGGGGGCATCTGCATGAGCATGCTCAGAGACCTGCAACCCACTGACCTGTACGGCTGGACCTGCGTGTTCGAATCGGCCTCCGAGGTGGAGGCCGAGATGATCCGCGCCTATCTGGCCGACCGGGAATTGCCCGTTGAGATCCTCAACAAAAAAGACCGTACCTACACGGTGGGCGTAGGGCACCTGTCGCAGGTGTTCGTCTATGTGCCCACCGACCATGCCGACGCCGCCCGCCAGGCCCTGGCCGAGTGGGAAGCCGGCACCATTCTCCCCGAAGACCCCGAAGCATCCGAATAGTCGACATGTCCGAGCATTTGCGCCGCATCCTTTTCGCCGCCATAGCGGCTCCCGTATTCCTGTACATCACCTGGTTGGGTGGCTGGTGGTTCGGAGGCATGATGACCGTGGTGGGCTTGCTCATCCAGCGGGAGATGATCGCCCTCACCTCGGCCATGGGGTACCGCCCCAATCCGTGGCTCACCTACGCCTTCGGGCTCACCATCATCAGTTTCGCGTTCTGGTCGCATGCCGTGCCGGGGCTGCTGTTCATGCTGCTGGCCTTCATCACGGTGGAAACCCTCAACAAGGAGCACCGCAACCTGTTGCGGCAGATGAGCACCCTGTACTGCAGCATGTATGCGCCCGTGGCCATGCTCACGTTCATCGCCCTGCGCAACCACATGCCCGACCCCGACGGGTTCTTCTTCCTGCTGCTCACCCTGGCCATGGTCTGGGGCAACGACAGTTTCGCCTATTATGGAGGGCGCACCTTCGGCCGGCACCTGATGGCGCCCCACCTTTCGCCCAAGAAAACCTGGGAGGGTTTCGCGGCCGGCGTAGCGGGCGCCGCGGTGGCGTTCTGGGTGGTGTACCAACTGGTGCCCGGCGTTTCGGTACCCATGAACCTCACCTGGCCGCTGATCTTCGTGGCCAGCGTGTTCGGCCCCATCGGCGATTTGGCCGAATCGAAAGTGAAACGGGCGGCCGGTGCCAAAGACAGCTCCACCTTGCTGCCCGGGCACGGCGGCGTGTTCGACCGGTTCGATTCCCTCCTGCTGGTGGGTCCGGCCGTGTATCTGTACCTGCGGCTGTTGCAGATCGCCGGTTGATATGGGCCGTTTTTCGCTCCACGCCGAACCCCTGGACCTGGAACTGAAGCGGGTGTTCACCATTTCGCGCTGGAGCCGCACCCACGCGCACAACGTGGTGGTCCGGCTGGAGGCCGACGGCATCACCGGCATTGGCGAAGGCGCCCCCAACGCCCGCTATCAGGAATCGCAGGAGTCGGCCTTGGCCTTTGTCCGCGGCCTGGACCTGTCGGCCTGGAACAATGCCGCCGACATCGAAGGGCTGATCGGTCTGATGGACCGCCACAACCCCGGCGAATGGGCCGCCAAAGTGGCCGTGGAAATGGCCGCATGGGACTGGCTGGGCAAATCGATGGGAGTACCCATCCATCAACTCTGGAACGCCGCTTCCACCACGGGTCCTGTAACCAGCTATACCATCGGCATCGACGAACCCGACCAGATCGCCGAGCGCGTGCGCGAGGCGGAACGCTTCCCGCTACTCAAGGTGAAACTGGGCACCCCCGCCGACGAGGACGTCATCCGCCATATCCGTTCCCTCACCGGCAAACCCCTCATGGTGGACGCCAACGAAGGCTGGAAAGACCTGGACACCGCCCGCCGCCGCATCCGGTTCATGGCCGATATGGGCATCACCTTGGTGGAGCAACCCATGCCCAGCGTCATGCGGGCCGAAATGGCCGAACTCAAGCCCTGGTCGCCCCTCCCCCTGTACGCCGACGAAAGCTTCACCGGGCATGAATCCGTGGCCGAGCTGGCCGCAGGGTTCCACGGCGTCAATCTCAAAATCATGAAGGTGGGCTCGCTCCGCCGCTCCATGCAGCTGGTGCAACAAGCCCGCCGCGAAGGATTGGGTCTGATGGTGGGGTGCATGATCGAATCGTCCCTGGCCGATACGGCCTCCGCCCTGGTCGCCCTATGGGCCGACCATGCGGATCTGGACGGCCACGTCCTCATCAGGGACGACCCCTATCGCGGCTTGATGCTGGATGCCGAAAACCGCGTGCGCCTCAACGATTCGCCCGGGTTGGGTGTTGTTCCGGCATAAAACCGAGGCATCCATGTCCCATTGGCTCATCACAGGGGGTACCGGCTTGGTCGGCACCCGTCTGCGCACGCACCTCGCCGCCCGCGGCGACACCTACACCATTCTAACCCGCCGGCCCACGGCTCCGCACGAGGCCGGTTACGGCCAATTGCCCGAGTTGCTGTCCAAAGCCGACGTGGTGCTCAACCTGGCCGGCGAGAACCTGTTCGGCAGCCGGTGGACCGATGCCGTGAAAGCCCGCCTGGTGGCGTCGCGGGTAGAGACCACGGCGCGCCTGGTGGAGGCCATCCGCCAGGCCGACCCGCGTCCCCGTGTGCTCATATCGGCATCGGCCAGCGGCATATACGGCGACCGTGGCGCGCAACCGCTCACCGAATCGGCCGCACCGGCCGACGACTTCCTCGCCCGCCTGTGTGTGGACTGGGAGGCCGCCGCTGCTCCCGCCGTGGCCTTGGGCGTCCGTGTAGTGAACCCGCGCATCGGGGTGGTGTTGGACCCCGCCGGTGGCGCCTTGCAGAAGATGCTTCCCGCATTCAGACTCTTCGGAGGCGGGCCTTTGGGACCGGGAACGCAGTGGTTCCCCTGGATCCACCGCGATGACCTCTGCCGCATGTTCATCTGGATGGCGGACGATCCCCATGTGGCCGGCCCCATCAATGCCGTGGCACCCGGATCGGTGGATATGAACGGATTCGCGGCGGCGTTGGGTCGTGCCTTACGCCGGCCTTCGTGGGTGCCGGTGCCGACCTTCGCCGTGAAACTGGTGGCCGGCGAATCGGCGGCGGCCGTGTTGGCCAGCGCCCGCGTGGTCCCCGAGGCGGCCTCGGGCCTGGGCTTCCGGTTCGATTTTCCCGATATCGGGCCGGCGCTTACGGATTTGGTGGGATGACCCCACCTCCGCGCAGGCGCCATACCCGGATTCCGTCGGGCGAGTCGCCCACCAACCAGGTACCGGGTTCTCCCGCCAATGCCGGGCTCAGGGTGGCATCGTAGATCGCTACGGTAGGCAGGGCTTCGTACCGTTCGCCGGCATAGAGGTCCCACGCCACCAGACGGCCGTAACCGGTGGTGGCCAGCAGGTCGGGCCGGCCGTCGCCCGTCACATCGCCCAGCAAGGGTGTGCCGTTCCCCATACCTACCATGAGTTCGTCGGTGCGCAGCAACTCCCCGCTTTTGCCCACCACGCGCAATTCGCCCCCGGCACCAACGGCCAGCACGGCGGCTTCTTTGCGGGTTCGGCCGTTGGTTCGGAACTCCAACTCCGGCATGGCACCGAACACCCGCATGGCCGATTGCCCCAGGCGGATGGATTGCACGGTCCACCGCCCTTCGCGCCGCGAATCGGCCCGGCCCGTGAACAAGGGACCATCGCCTATGGCTACGATCTCTCCGTTCCAGGTACCCAATACCACATGCGAACCCACGGCGGCAATGGCGCCGCTGAACCCGCCCCGCCAACGGATGGGGAACCCGTCCAACGCCTGCCCGCGGATGTCCCAGGCGTACAAACGGTCGTCGGCATAGGCCATGAGGTACCGGTCGTTCTCCACCGTCACCATGGCCGGGCGTGCGCTCACGGCTTCGGGCAGTTGTTTGGGCCAACCCGGCAGCGGATTTCCCCGCCGGTCCAGGATGTGGATGCGGCGATCCACCGTGGCAACCACCAATTCCGGCAATCCGGAGTTCCGGAGATCGGCCACCAGGATGGGTGCCGACAGGATGTCGCCCACCGATACCGGGAAGTTGGGCAAAGGCGTACCGTCCCTGTTCCAACCATAGACCTGGGTGCCGGCTCCCATCAGTATGGTGGGTATGCCGTTCCGGAACCAGTCGGTCACGGTGGGGCTTCCCTGCACGCCATCGCTCTCGATGGGTACCCGGAACCGTTCCACGCCATCGGATCCGAATGCGAAGAGGGTGCCGCCGCGTGTGGCCACCACCACGTCGTTATCCGCATCGCCATCCAGATCGGCGAATACGGCCGGCCCGCTCATGGCGTACCCGTCCAACGTGCTGGACCACCCGTCGGCATAGGGCGAATCGCCCTGCGTGAGGCGGTACGACCTCAGATCCACCTGGATGAGGCCGTTCGTGCCGGGTTCGAAACTCATGGCCAGCACATCGGAGTGTTCGGCCAACCGGCCCAGGCGGTGGTTCTCGCGTAGCAGGGGTTCTATGGAAGCCAACAACCGGAGCGAGCGGGCATACAGGAACCCGGTGGTTTCGAGGTTGAAATCGGCCCTGACGGTGGCGAAATCGGGATCGGTGGCCAAGGTGCGCCCCCGGCGGTGGTCGGCCACGGCCCGATCGGTAACGGCGGCCCGTTCCGCGATCCACATCACGTCGGAGCCCAACCGGACCCATGCCGGCACGGCATCCGATTGCCCGCCGGTGAGCACACGCATCCATTCCGGATCGGTAATGCGGTAGTGTTCGCCTTCCTGTACCACGGCTCCGGTGCGCTGCCCTTCGGTAAGCACCAGTTGCAAGGCGTCGGTTTCGGGCACCAGGCGTACCCACAGCCCGTCACCCCCGCCGGGCAATCGGGCGAAGGCGTACCGGGCCGCGATCAGACGGTTCAGTTCGGCCAGGGCACGGTCGTTCGGTGCCGAATCGGTGGTTTTACCTGCGAACATGGCGAAAAAGAGGGCGTCGGCCGGTACGTGCGATTCCAATCCGGCCGGCCGGACGGTGCCGGTCAGATGCCGGATGGCGGGATGCGCCGACGCGGGCGGTGGTGCCATGGTGCCCATGGCTTCCATATTCACCGCTCCCCCCTCGAATTTGCGCTCGGAGAGCCGCACCGCCAACGGAAGGGCCGAGAGCTGCCTGAATACGGCGGCAACGGGTCCGCGCCGGTCCAGGGCCACCTCGGTTTCCGCGAACCCGCCGAAATGCCCCAGGTTCACCCACAGGGAGCCGGGTTCGGGCATGGGCGTCTCCACGCGGGGCAAATCACCCTTGTATGCCCGCATCGACCGCTCCACGGCCGACGGATGTTCCGAAACGATGAGCAGGCGCCCCAACTGCACGGCCTGCAAGGTGCGGTCGCCGATGTCGAACCGGTACACGGTTTCCCCGCCCGACTCGAACGTGCGCACATTCCCCACGGCCGTGGCCGCCCCCAGCAAGGCGGAGAGCCGGTCGCGGGGCGCGTCCAGCAACCACACCGGCATCCAGGCATCGGCTCCGTGCGGCACGAACAGGATGGCGTGGGCCTTGCCCACCTGCAACGAATCGAAGGGCAGCTCCTGCAGATGATGCAGGCGCGCCGGGGTCAGTTCGTCCAACAACCGCACGTAATCGCGGCTGAGGAATTCGGCCATATCGGCATGGGTGGCCGGAACCACCACCACGGGGGTGTCGGCCGGCACGGCCAGGCTCCAACGGGTTTCGGAGGAACGGGCGCAGGAGACGGCCACTATGACGGCCAACCCGAGCGCCAAGCGGGGAACGAGGCGATTCGGTATCATTGCCGGTAAAAATAGGGATAACCCGCTTGGCCTTTCTCGTACCGCTATTTCTCCTCGCGTTGGCCGCCGTGGCCATACCGGTCGCCATCCATCTGTGGCAGACACGCCGGCCGAAGACGGTCGCTTTCTCCACATTGGCGTTTTTCGAGCAGTTGAAGCTGTCGGTGCTGAAGCGGCTGCGCCTGAAACGATGGATCCTGTTGGCCTTGCGCACCTTGGCCGTGGTCTGCCTGGCATTGGCATTGGCCCGACCCTTGTTGCGGCCGGGCAGTTGGGGGGCCGAGGGCGGCGGCCCCGTACTTCGGGTGGTGCTGGTGGACAACGGCCCGGCCATGGGCCGCCTGGACCGCCATGGGCCGTACATCGACCAAGCCAAGGCGGCCCTGGCCGGCCTCGTGGAGCGGGCCGGGGCGGGCGACCGCTTCCTCATCGTACCCACCCATGGGCCCTTGCCCGCCACCGGCCCGCTCACGCCCGAGGCGGCGAAAGCGGTGGCCATGCGGCTCGAAGTGCACGCCTCGGGCGACCGGGCCGCCCGCCGCATTCCCGAGTTGCGCGTGAGCGCCCTGGCCGAGCCCGGCCTCCGCTCCGAAACCTGGTGGATCACCGACGGGCGGGCGGCACGCACGGCGGCCCTGGCCGCCGTCTGGGAGGCCGCTCCCGCACCCGGCGGACTATCGGTTGTGCGCATCGGGGAGCAGCAGGAAAGCAACCTGGCGGTGGATACCGTGCGGGTGCGGGAAGCGGCCGGGCCCGGCCGCCCTCTCGTGTTGGAAGCCGTGGTGCGCAATACCGGCATGGTGCCCGTTACCGATGGGTTCGTATCGCTCGAGGAGGGCGGCCGCCTCACCGCCCAACAGGCGGTGCGGCTGGATACCGGCGCGGCCGTCACCCTCCGGTTCGATGCCGTGCCCACCACCACCGATTGGGCCGCGGTGCTTGTACTCGAAGGCGACGGCTACGCGGCCGACAACCGCCACCCCGTCGCATTCGGATTGCCCGCCGTGCGCAGGGTGCGGGTGGTGGAAGGCGATGCCGCCGCCCGGGAACCGCTCAACCGCGTGCGCGAGGCCGCGGCGGCC
>JANJTJ010000090.1 GCA_024711145.1 Balneolales bacterium | reverse complement strand
ATCCCCTTTCCGAGTCTGGGTCCGGCAGCGGGTTGGGGTGTTTCGGTGCGGGTCATAATCGAATATGCGATTACAAAATGGGATTTCCCAACCCTCAACCCCTAACCCCTAACCATCCCCCAAACTCACCCCCAGTTCCCGCGCCGTGCAGATGGCGTCGCCGTCGAGGGGTACTTTTTTCATGCCGCCGGCGATCTGGGGTATGGGTACGCGCCGCGTTTCCTGCCCTTTGAGGATGACGAGCTGGTTGAAGGCGCCTTCTTCGACCATGCGTACGGCTTCGGCGCCGCATTTGAGGGAGATGAGGCGGTCGAAAGTGCTCGGGCTGCCGCCCCGCTGCAGGTGACCCAGCACCAGGTGTCGGGTTTCTTTGCCGGTGAGGGTGCCCAGGCGGCTGGCCACGTACGCGCCGATGCCGCCCAGCTGCTCGGCCTGTCCTACCGCCTTGCCCTGCACCATCACCTTGCCGCCGCGTTCCACGGCCCCTTCGGCCACCACGATGATGCTGTGGTGCCGGCCGTTGGCCTCGTTCTCGCGCACTTTCGCCGCTACCGACTCCAGGTCGAAGGGGATTTCGGGGATGAGGATGGCGTCGGCCGAGGCGGATAGGCCCGCATGCAGGGCGATCCAGCCCGCATACCTACCCATCACTTCGACCACCATGACCCGCTCGTGCGATTCGGCGGTGGTCTGGATGCGGTCGATGGCGTCGGTGGCTATGCTCACGGCCGTGTCGAACCCGAGGGTGAAATCGGTTTCGGGCAGGTCGTTGTCGATGGTCTTGGGCACGCCCACCACGGGTATGCCTTTTTCGATGAGGCGGCCGGCGATCTTCATGCTGCCGTCGCCCCCGATGGCGATGAGGGCGTCTATGCCTTCTTCGCGGAACCGCGCCACCAGGCGGTCGCTCTGGTCTTCGGTGGTCCAGGTGCCGTCGGGCCGCTGTACGGGCATCTCGAAGGGGTTGCCCCGGTTGGCCGTACCCAATATGGTGCCCCCCTGCATGGTGATGCCCCGCACCGCCTTACGGTCGAGTGTGACGAGCGGGGTGGCCGGGTCGAGCAGGCTCCGGTAGCCGTTGCGCAGGCCTACGATCTGCCAGCCGCGGCGCAGGCCCGCCAAGGTTACCGCCCGGATGACGGCGTTGAGTCCGGGAGCGTCGCCCCCACCGGTGTTGACGGCGATCTTCACGTTCGAAGGATGAAGGATAAAGGATGAAGGATAAATGGGGAGGATTACGGAGAACCGTCTTCTGAAAACGGAAAACCGTTGAGGGCGAAGGCGTCGCGGGCCCGGTCCCAACCGCCACCCAGGCGCACGATGACGGGCTCCGGACCGGTGAGGTCGAGCACGGTGGTCTGGTCGGCCGGGGTGTCGGTACCCGGATCCACCACCAGGTCCACCTGCTTTTCCCAATACTCCATCAGGTCGATCCGGTCGGCGAAGTCCTGGTCGCCATCGGGGTGTGCGGCCGACACGGCCAGCAGGGGTTCGCCCAGTTCGGCCAGCAGTTGTTGCAGGATGGGGTGGTCCGGCACACGGAACCCGGTGGTTTTCCGCTTTTTGCTGAGCAACAGGGCCGGCACCGATTTGGTGCCCGGCAGTACGAACGTGAACGGACCCGGAATGAGGCGGCGGATGAGCTTGAAGGGGGCATCGCCGATGCGGGCGAAGGTGGCCAAACCCGCCATGGAATCGCACAACAGCGTGAAGGTGTGGTCGTCGGGTAGGCGGCGCATGCGGCGGATGCGTTCCACCCCTTTGTGGTTGGTGCAGGCGCAGGCCAGGGCATAACGGGTATCGGTGGGCAGCAGCACCACGGCACCGTCGCGCAGGGCATCCACAACCTGGAACACGAGGCGGGGTTGGGGCGAGACGGGATGCAGGTTAATCCGGGCGGGCATGGTACCTTCCAAAAACCCGAAGCTACCACCCGCCTTTCCCATGTCCAAGTCCGACTCCACCCGCGAACACCTGACCCTCGACCTGCTCAAGGGGGTCGACCAGCTCAAAGCGGGCTTCTACATCATCGGATTCAGCCTGCTGGCCTTGGCCTTCCTGTTCTGGCTCATCTATTTCAAGGAGCCGCACGACACCCAGGCCGCCTGGGTGTACGCCTTGCCGGCCGTGAACGCCACACTCAACACGCTGAGCACCTTTTTCCTGGTACTGGCCTACCGGGCCATCCGCTACCGCCGGTTCGAAACCCATATGCGGTGGAATCTGGCCGCTTTCGGCACCAGCACGGCCTTTCTGCTCACCTATGTGCTGTACCACAACGCGGTGGGCCATACCCCGTTCACCGGCGAAGGGTGGATCCGGCCGGTCTATTTCGGCATCCTCATCAGCCACATCATCTTGTCGGCGTTGGTCATGCCCCTGATCCTGGCCACCTTCTACCTGGCATTTTCGGGGCGTTTCGGCAAGCACCGGCGCCTGGCCCGAATCACCCTTCCCATCTGGATGTATGTAAGTGTGACCGGCGTGGCCATCTTCCTCATACTACGGGTCTGGGCTGCATGAACGGCAATTTGGAATCGTTCCATATAGCCGATTCCGGTGCCTCCCAAGTGGCCGACAGTTCCTATATTTGCCCGTTTCCAGGACTTCGCCGCATCACCACCTAAAGGTCATCATGGCTCAACTGTTTCCCGAGTGGAGCAACCGCGTTCCGCGACTGCTTCTTGTCGGACTCATTTTGAAAATCACGTTCATCGTCTTCCTCTTCTGGTACTTCGGATCGCCCGAGTATCTGGAAGTCGGCTACGCGCCGAAACAACCGATCGACTACAGCCACCGGCTGCATGCGGGACAGTTGGGAATGGATTGCCGGTATTGCCACGGAGGTGTGGAGGTATCGGCCGAGGCGGGCATACCCACCGCCCAGACCTGCATGAACTGCCATTCGCAGATCAAGACCGACAGCGAGAAACTGACCACCCTGTTCGCGGCCTGGTCGGGCGGCGAGCCGATCGAATGGGTGAAAGTGCATCAGCTGCCCGATTATGTGTATTTCAACCACTCGGCCCACGTGAGCGTGGGTGTGGGCTGCGAAAGCTGCCATGGCCGGGTGGACCGCATGGAAGTGGTGATGCAGGCCGAGCCCCTGAGCATGGGTTGGTGCCTGGACTGCCACACGAACCCCGAGCCGCATCTGCGTCCGGCCGAATTGGTCACCACCATGGGCTGGATCGCACCCGACAACCAGTTCCAATTGGCCAGCGAGATCATCGCCAAGAAGAACATCGCGCCTCCCATCTACTGCAACGGTTGCCACCGCTGATATCCGTCCTATGAGCACCACCGAAACGAAAACGTACTGGCGCAGCCTCAACGAGCTGGCCAAGAACGAGGAATACCAGCGCTTCGTGGACCGGGAATTCCCGGAAGGCGCTTCCGAATTCAACGACGGGTACTCCCGTCGGAACTTCCTGCAGATCATGGGCGCCTCGATCGCCCTGGCCGGGCTTGCCGCCTGCCGCAAGCCGGTGCAGAAGATCCTGCCGCTCACACGCCAGCCCGAGTACACCGTGGAAGGCAAACCGGTGCTGTACGCATCGGCCATGCCGTTCCTGGGGTCGCTCACGGGCATCGTGGTGGAGACCAACAGCGGCCGCCCCACCAAGATCGAGGGCAACGAACTGCACCCGGGCAGCCTGGGTGGCACGCATATCCATCAGCAGGCGGCCATTCTGGACCTGTACGATCCGGACCGTGCCCGCGGCATCACCCAAGGCGGCGAAGCCCGCACGGCGGATGATTTCGCCGTGTTCGCCGGTCAGTATTTCACGGCCGACAAACGGGTGGCCGTGTTGTCCGCCTCCGATTCCTCCATCACCCTGAACCGGCTGAAAGCCGATTTCAAGCGGAAATTCGCCCGCGCCACCTGGGTCACCTACGACGCCTTCGGCGAGGAGAATGCCTTGCTGGGCACCCAGATGGCCTTCGGCCGCAAGCTGCGGGCCGTGCCCGAGTTGGCCGAAGCCCGGGTGATCGTAAGCCTGGACGACGATTTCATGAGCTCGGGCGCCGACAGCGTGCGCCGGGTGAAAGCCTACAGCGCGGGTCGCCGCGTGATGGCCACCACCGATACCATGAACCGCCTGTACGTGGTGGAAAGCAACTACAGCCTGACCGGCACCAACGCCGAGCACCGCATCCGCGTGAAGACCAGCGAGATTCCGCTGTTCACCTTCGCGCTGGCCGCCGAGCTCGGTGTGGCCGGATTCGCCGGATACAGCAATAGCTGGTCGGGCCATGCCGAGCTGAAAACGCTCGCCGCCGACCTGGCCGCCCACCGGGGCGCCTCGGTAGTCACCGTTGGTGACGAGCAGCCCGCCGCCGTGCATGCGGCCGCCGCCGGCATCAATGCCGTGTTGGGCAACGCGGGCCGCACGGTGCGGTACGTGGAACTGCCCCACGCCGAGGCCGGCGACCAGCACGCCGCCTTCACCCAATTGAAAGCCGACCTGAGCGCCGGCGGATACGACGCCTTGGTGATCCTGGGCGCCAACCCGGCCCATACCGCACCCGGTTTCGCCGAGGTGCTGGGCAAGGTGCCCACCGTGGTACACCTGTCCACCCACGAAGACGAAACCACCAAGGCCCTGCCGGCCGGCGGTTGGCACGTGCCCATGGCCCACTTCCTGGAAAGCTGGGGCGACGGGACCTCCTTCACGGGCGTGCGTTCCGTGGTACAACCCATGATCCAGCCGCTGTTCGGCGGCTGGTCGGCCATCGAAGTGCTCGGTACCATAGTCGGCGGTGCCAAGGCTACCGGTTACGACCTGGTGCGCGCCACCTGGACCGGCGGCGACTGGCGCCGGATCCTGCACGACGGCTTCCTGGAGGGTACCGCCTTCGCGTCGGCCTCCACCTCCTTCAGCGGTGGCGCCGTGCGCACCACGGCCGATGCCTATGTGCCCGTAGCCGGCCTCGAACTGAGCGTGCGTCGTTCCCCGCATCTGTTGGACGGCTCCGTGGCCAACAACGGGTGGTTGCAGGAACTGCCCGACGCCATCACGAAAATCACCTGGGACAACGTGCTGCTGGTGAGTCCCACCACGGCCCGCGCCCTGTTCGGCCTCGAATACCCGCGTTCCCAGACCGTGCGTCCGCCCGACTCCGAAGAGCCTGTGGCCCGCATCACCGTGGGTGAGGAATCGCTCAATCTGCCCATCTGGGTGGTAGCCGGCCACGCCGACGACGCCCTCACCGTGTACGCCGGCTACGGCCGCACCCATAGCGGCCGCATCGGCAACGGAACCGGCGTGGATACCTATCCTTTGCGCAACGGTCTGGCCGTTTCGGCTACGGTCCGCCTCACGGAGCACACCTATCCGGTGGCTTCCACCCAGGACCACCACAGCATGGAGGGGCGTCCCCTCATCCGCGAAGCCACCCTGGCCACCTATGCCGTGAACCCGCGGTTCGCAGCCGACATGGTGAAAGTGCCCGGCCCGAAAGTGGACGGCGCCCCCATCTCCCTATTCAACGAGCAGGTCTTCCCTGCCGGTGAGCCGCAGTGGGGCATGACCATCGATCTGACGAGCTGCATCGGGTGCGGCGTATGCACCATCGCCTGCCAGGCCGAGAACAACATTCCGGTAGTGGGCAAGAAAGAAGTGAAACGCGGCCGCGAGATGCACTGGATCCGCGTGGATCGCTACTTCAGCGGCGACCTGAACGGTTCGCCCCAGGTGGTGCACCAGCCCATTCCCTGCATGAACTGCGAACTGGCACCCTGCGAGCAGGTATGCCCGGTGGCGGCCACCACGCACAGCGACGACGGCCTCAACCAGATGACCTACAACCGGTGCATCGGCACCCGGTACTGCGCCAACAACTGCCCCTTCAAGGTGCGGCGTTTCAACTTCTTCAACTACCCGAAACTGTGGCTGGAAGAAGTGAACACCCCGGAAGTGGTGCAGATGGCCATGAATCCGGACGTGAGCGTGCGGTTCCGCGGCGTGATGGAAAAATGCACCTACTGCGTGCAGCGCATCAGCCGGGCCAAGATCGAAGCCAAACGCACCACCGACAGCAAGAAGCCGGCCGACGGCGCCGTGAAAACGGCCTGCCAGCAGGCCTGCCCTTCCGATGCCATCTATTTCGGTGACATCAGCCAGTCCGACAGCCGCATCACCCAGGTCAAAACCAACGACCGGAACTACCTGCTGCTCGAGGAACTGAACATCCGGCCGCGCACCTCCTACCTGGCCAAACTCCGGAATCCCAACGAAGCCACCGCATGAGTCAGTCCACGACCTACGTCCCCGAACCGGCCCTGGTGAAGGGCAACCACACGTTCGGCAGCATAACGGCCCTCATCGCCGACATCTCCGAAAAACCGGCGCCCACCTGGTGGTACATCGCTTTCGGAGCGGCGAACCTGTTGCTGGGTCTCCTGCTGGTCCTCATCGGGTACCTGGTATATGAAGGAACCGGGATCTGGGGCATCACCAACCCGGTGGGTTGGGGCTGGGCCATCATCAACTTCGTATGGTGGGTCGGTATCGGCCACGCCGGCACGCTGATCTCAGCCATCCTTTTCCTGTTCCGCCAGGGTTGGCGTACCGCCATCAACCGGTTCGCCGAAGCCATGACCATCTTCGCCGTGATCTGCGCCCTGGTGTTCCCGGGCATCCACATCGGTCGGATCTGGGTGGCTTACTGGATGTTCCCCATCCCGAACAGCATGCAGATGTGGCCCAACTTCAACAGCCCCCTGCTGTGGGACGTGTTCGCGGTAAGCACCTACTTCACCGTATCGCTCCTGTTCTGGTTCGTGGGTCTGGTGCCCGATTTCGCCACCCTGCGCGACCGGGTGAAATCCAAACTGGCCGCCAAGATCTACGGCGTGCTGGCCCTGGGCTGGACCGGCGGCAACCGCCAATGGCAGAACTACGAGAAATCGTACATGATCCTGGCCGGTCTGGCCACCCCGTTGGTGCTTTCGGTACACACCATCGTGAGCTTCGACTTCGCGGTGTCCATCATCCCGGGTTGGCACACCACCATCTTCCCGCCCTACTTCGTGGCGGGTGCCATCTTCTCGGGTTTCGCCATGGTGATGACCCTCATGCTCATCGCCCGCAAACTGTATGGTCTGAAGGACATCATGACCGACGACCACGTCGAGAAGATGAACCTGATCATCCTGGTGACGGGCAACATGGTGGGTTTCGCCTACATCATGGAATTCTTCATCGCCTGGTATTCGGGCGTTACCTATGAGAAAGCGGCCTTCATCAACCGCGCCATGGGTCCCTACGCCTGGGCCTACTGGACCATGTTCCTGTGCAACGTGATCTCGCCCCAGTTCTTCTGGAGCAAGAAGATGCGCCGCAACATCAAAGTGAGCTTCATCCTGTCCATCGTGGTCAACATCGGCATGTGGTTCGAACGCTTCGTGATCACGGTCACTTCCCTGGCCCAGGACTTCCTGCCCAGCAGCTGGGGTTACTACTCGCCCACCTGGGTCGATATCGGCACCTACATCGGCACCTTCGGACTGTTCTTCACCTTCTTCCTGCTGTTCCTGCGGTTCATGCCCATGGTGGCCATCGCGGAAATCAAGATGGTGATGCCCCAGGCCGACCCGCACCACTACGACGAGAAACACGGATGAAAGCGCCCAAGCCTGTGAACACCGCCTTCGGCCTGTTGGCCGAGTTCCGCCACCCCGGCGACCTGATCAAAGCCGCGAAAGCCGTGCGAAAGGCCGGCTACACGAAGTGGGACACCTACTCTCCCTTCCCCGTCCACGGCATGGACGACGCCATGGGGCTGAAACCCTCCAAGCTGGGTTGGATCGTGTTGGGCCATGGCATGGTGGGGCTCACCGGAGCGCTCTCCCTGCTCATCTGGACCAGCTCCATCGCCTACCCCATCAACATATCGGGCAAGCCCTTCGCCAACATCCCCTCCTACATCCCGGTCGTGTTCGAGCTTACCGTATTGCTCAGCGCGTTCGGCGCGGTATTCGGCATGTTCTTCCTGAACAACATGCCCAAACACCACAACAAGCTGTTCAACTCGGAACGCTTCAAGAAAGTGACCGACGACGGATTCTTCATCGCCATCGAGGCCGAAGACGACCTGTACCACGAGACCAAAACGGCCCAGCTGCTGCAGGAAGCCGGTGCGGTCCATATCGAACCCATCTCCGCGGAATGACCATGCGCACCCCGCTCCGTTCCACCCTTGCGGCTGTCTTGGCCGGCGTAGTCCTGGCCGGTTGCCAGGGCATGCCCTCCGAAAAGCCCCCCATCCACGTGAATCCGAACATGGATTGGATGGCCAAATACAAACCCCAGGACGCCAACGCCTTCTTCGAAGACGGGCGCAGCAACCGGGCGCCCGTAGAAGGCACCGTGGCCCGCGGCTCGCTGCTCGATGCGGCCTACGAAACCGGCCGCACAGCGACCGGCGCCTTCGTACCCACCATGCCGGTGGACATCGACAAAGCCTTCCTGTACCGCGGCAAAGAGCGGTTCCAGATCTACTGCGCGCCCTGCCACGGCGGCACCGGTGCCGGCAACGGCCTCGTGATCGCCAGCGGGTACGTGCGCCCGCCCGATTTCCACGACGCCACCATCCGCTCCATGCCCGACGGGCAACTGTATTCGGCCATTTACGACGGCGTGCGCACCATGCCTTCCTACCGCGCCCAGATTCCGGTCGAAGACCGCTGGGCCATCGTGGCCTACATCCGCGCCCTGCAGCGCAGTCAAAACGCCACCGCAGCCGACCTGACCCGGTTGGGTGTGGAAGCTTCCACCATCGCATCGAACTGAGCCATGCACGCGCCCCATCGCACCGAACCGCCCCGGCTTACCGCCGACGCCGATCCGTCCTCCCGCCTGCTCATCCTGGCCGTAGCGGGCTTGGTCCTTACCGCCATCGGGTATTTCGTGGACCATGAGCAGTTCTATTTCAGCTACCTGGCCGCCTTCTCCTTCGTGGCGAGCCTGGCCCTGGGCAGCCTCTTCCTGGTCATGATCCACCACATCACCCGGTCCAGCTGGGCCGTGAGCCTGCGCCGCATACCGGAAACCTTCATGGTGAACATCCTCTGGGTGGCCATCATGTTCATTCCGGTGGTGTTGGGCATGCACACGCTCTACCACTGGACCCACGCCGATGCCGTAGCCGCCGACGCGCTCCTGCAGGGCAAGGCGCCGTACCTGAACGTGCCCTTCTACCTGGTGCGCAACGTGTTCTTCTTCGCCGTGTGGAGTTTCTTCGCCTGGAAGATGTACCGCAACTCCCTGGAACTGGACGCTACCGGCGATTGGGGCATCGACACCCTCCAACGCAAATACGCCGCTCCGGGCATCTTCATCTTCGGTTTCTCGGTGGCCTTCGCCAGCTTCGACTGGCTCATGAGCCTGGACCCGCACTGGTTCTCCACCATGTTCGGCGTGTACTTCTTCGCCATGTCGTTCCAGGCCACCCTGGCCGCCATCATCCTGGTCGCCCTGTTCCTGAAGAACCGGAACCAGACGGCCGGATTGGTCACCGACAACCACATCGCCGACGTGGGCCGCCTGCTGTTCGGGTTCACCGTCTTCTACGCCTACATCGCCTGGTGCCAGTTCTTCCTGATCTACTACGCCAACATTCCGGAAGAGACCCTCTGGTTCTACCACCGCATGGAAGGCGGTTACGAGTACATCACCTATGGTTTGCTCATCGGCCGGTTCATCGTTCCCTTCGTGGTCTTGCTCAATGCCAAGTCCAAGTCCAATATGTCGCTGCTCAAAGGCGTTGCCATCTGGGTGCTGTTCATCCATTTCGTGGAGCAGCACTGGATCGTGATGCCGGTGCATCACCATCATCTCGCCCCCCACTGGCTCGACCTGACCGCCATCGCCGGTTTGGGTGGCCTGTTCCTGTGGCTCTTCTTCCGCCGGTTGGGCAAAGCCGGCCTGGTCGCCGTGAACGACCCCAAATTCCACGAATCACAGCCTCACCACTGATATCCCATGGCCAGCTCCAAGCACGATTCGCCCCTGCCCCCCGACACCCTCGATGCCGAGTACGGCCTCACCGTCGAGGAACTCCGGCAGAACATGGATCTGGGTGTTACCCCGGACAACCTGAACTACCGCCAGCTCTTCGGCCTCTTCTTCGGAGGCATCTTCCTGGTGCTGGTACTCATCCTGTTCGCCATGGAACTGTACCGGTACTGGGATTTCAAGACCGGTATGGCAGCCGCCGTGGCCGCCGAATACCCCGATCTGCAACGCCTCCGCGCCGCCGATGCCCAAACCCTGGGCACCTTCGGCGTGGTGGATGCCGAGCAAGGCATCTACCGCATACCGGTAGACAGTGCGATCACCCTGATGGTGGATGAAGCGACTCGTTGACCATATTCTCCTGATCGGGTGCCTGTTGGCCACCGTTCCCGCCGTTTCGGCCCAGCTCAACACGCTGCCGCCCGAACTGCGCGACATCGGTGTGACCGAAAACCTGGCCGGGCGCATTCCGCTCGACCTGGTCTTTACCGACGAAGCCGGCAACCGGGTGCCCTTGTCCACCTATTTCGAGGCGGGCAAGCCGGTGCTGCTCGTGCCCGTCTATTACGGTTGCCCCATGCTCTGCGGCCTCATCCTGAACGGTGTTTCCGACGGGCTCCGCACCCTGGATTGGAAACCGGGCAAGGAGTTCACCGTGGTGGCCTTCTCCTTCAACCCGCAGGAAACCCACGAACTGGCGGCGGCCAAAAAACGCCGCTACCTGGCCGCCTACGGCGACACCACCGTGGCCGGCGGTTGGCATTTCCTCACGGGCGACAGCCTCACCATCGCCGGGCTCACGCAGTCCATCGGGTACTCCTTCCGCTGGAGCGAGGAAAGCCAGGAATACCTGCACACGGCGGCCATCGTCACCCTGAGCCCGCAGGGCGTGATCTCGCGGTATCTGTATGGGGCCCAATTCGAGAAACGCGATTTGGAAAAAGCCCTCTATGATGCCGCCGACGGGCGCATCGGCACGGTGATCGACCGGGCCATCCTGTATTGCTACACCTACGACCCCGATTCCCGGTCGTACGTGCCCCATGCCATGAACATCATGAAACTGGGCGGTTTGCTCACCATGATCGTGCTTGGGAGTTTCCTGGGAATCTTCTGGTTCCGCGAACGGTCGCGCAAACCCCACACGAATCCCTTCCAATCCGCTTAGATGGAACGTCTGAAAGACTACTTCCTGCCAGAGAGCGCGTCCACGTTCGCATCGGACACCGACGGCCTCTTCATGTTCATCAACATTTCCGGCGGGCTCCTCCTGTTGGGCATCACCATCGCCCTCATCTGGTTCTCCTGGAAATACAAGCGCCGCCGGGAGGACGAGGTCACACCGGTGATCCGCCACAGCACCATCCTGGAAGTGACCTGGACGGTCATCCCTCTGGTGCTCATCCTCTTCGTGTTCGCCTGGGGGTTCCGCGGATGGGCCACCATGCGGAACGCGCCGGCCGACGCCTACGAGGTGTATGTGACCGGTCTGAGTTTCGGATGGCAGTTCACCTACCCCAACGGGGTCATTTCGGGCACCGAGCTGGTGGTACCCGCCGGGCGGCCCGTACGCCTGATCATGCAATCGCGCGATGTGATCCACAGCTTCTTCGTCCCCGATTTCCGCATCAAACAGGACCTGATGCCCAACCGGTATACCACGGCCTGGTTCGAGGCACCCGAGCCGGGTGAGCACGTCATCTTCTGCACCGAGTTCTGCGGCAGCGGGCACAGCGCCATGCTGGGCAAGGTGAAAGTGGTACCTGTTGCCGAATTCGAGACCTGGCTGACGGCCGAAAAAGCCAAAACCGAGGGCGACCTGCCCCTGGCCGAACTGGGCCGCAATGTCTTCAACCAGCAAGGGTGCATGGCCTGCCACTCCGTAGACGGCAGCGCCGGCATCGGTCCCACGTTCAAAGGGTTGGCCGGTAGCCAACGCTCCTTCACCGATGGCAGCAGTGCCACCGCCGACGACAACTACCTGCGCGAGTCCATCCTGCGCTCCAACGCCAAAGTGGTCGCCGGTTTCGCCCCGGCCATGCCCTCCTACCAGGGTGTGCTCAGCGACCGCCAAGTCGATGCCCTGATCGCCTTCATCAAGGAACAGCAATAAGCCATGACCAACACGACGAAACCTGTCGCCATACGTGAGTTCCCGGTTGAAGAATTTCCGGAAACCCACTATCTGAACGCCACCAAAGGGCTGAAATCCTGGATGCTCACGCTCGATCACAAACGAATCGGGCTCATGTACCTGGCTTCCGTCATCTTCTTCTTCTTCGTGGGCGGTCTGCTGGCCCTGGCCCTGAGGCTGGAGTTGTGGGAACCCGCGCAGAACTTCATGGACGCCGAGACCTACAACCGGGTCTTCACCCTGCACGGGGCGGTCATGATCTTCCTGTTCATCATTCCGTCCATCCCGGCGGCCCTGGGCAACATCTTCCTGCCCGTGATGCTGGGTGCCAAGGATGTGGCCTTCCCCCGCCTGAACCTGGCCAGTTTCTACATCTACCTGGGTGGCGCCATGTTCACCCTGTACTCGATGGCCCACGGCGGTATCGACACCGGTTGGACCTTCTACACGCCGTATTCGACGAACTCCGGTTCGGCGGTCATCTCCATGACCTTCGGCGTGTTCATCATGGGCTTCTCGTCCATCCTCACGGGGGTGAACTTCATCACCACGGTGCACAAGATGCGGGCACCCGGCCAAACCTGGGGCAAACTGCCCTTGTTCGTATGGTCCCTGTATGCCACCGGGGTAATCCAGGTGCTGGCCACTCCGGTATTGGCCATCACCCTGCTGCTGCTCATCATGGAGCGCACCTTGGGCATCGGCATCTTCGATCCGGCCCTGGGCGGCGACCCCGTGCTCTTCCAGCACTTCTTCTGGTTCTACTCGCACCCGGCCGTGTACATCATGATCGTGCCCGGATTCGGCATCATCAGCGAGCTGATCAGCACCTTCTCCCGCAAAGTGATCTTCGGGTACTGGGCCGTGGCCCTGTCTTCGCTGGCCATCGCCTTCATCGGCTTCCTGGTCTGGGGGCACCACATGTTCACCTCGGGTCAATCCGAACTGAGCACCGTGGTCTTCTCCTTCCTGACCTTCTTCGTGGGGCTACCGACCGGTATCAAGATCATGAACTGGGTGGCCACCATGTACCGCGGGTCCATCTGGTTGGCCACGCCCATGCTCTACGCCATCGAATTCCTGTTCCTGTTCACCATCGGCGGGCTTACCGGCATCATGCTGGGCGCCCTTTCGGTAGACATCCACCTGCACGACACCTACTACGTGGTGGCCCACTTCCACTATGTGATGATGGGCGGCACGGTCTTCGCCTTCCTGGGCGGCCTGCACTACTGGTGGCCCAAATTCACCGGCAAGATGTACAACGAAACCCTGGCCAAGATCGCCTCGGTCATCCTGTTCATCGGGTTCAACATGACCTTCCTGCCCCAGTTCGTCATGGGATCGCAGGGCATGCCCCGCCGCTATTTCGGGTACCTGGAGCAATTCCAGACCCTGCATCAGTACTCCACCGTGGGATCCTGGATCCTGGGCGTGGGTTTCCTGCTGGTGGCCTACTACCTCATCGTTTCCTTGGTCAAAGGTGCGAAAGCCCCCAGCAACCCCTGGGGCGGCCGCAGCCTGGAATGGATGACCTCCTCGCCCATGCCGGCCCACAACTTCGAACATGTGCCGGTGGTGATCCACGGACCCTACGACCACCACCAACCCATCGCCGAGTTCCGCATGGGTATCGATGCTCCCCACCACGACACCACGCACGCCTGAACCCATGTCGCACACCGATAGCATGAGCGCGAACGCGCACGTCCAGCACCATTTCGTGGATTCCGAACAGCAGTTCGATTCCGCGAAACTGGGCATGTGGCTTTTCCTGGTCACGGAAGTCCTCTTCTTCGGCGGCCTGTTCGTCGCCTACATCGTGTACCGGGCCTGGAACCCCGAACTCTTCACCCTGGCCGCCACCCAGCTCGACACCGTGATGGGCGGCATCAACACCCTGGTGCTCATCGGCAGCTCGCTCACCATGGCCCTGGCCATCCGCTACGCCCAGCTGAACGATGCGAAGAAGTCCTTCTGGATGCTGGGGGCCACCATCGCCGCCGCCCTGGTCTTCATGGTGATCAAGTACTTCGAGTACACCCACAAATTCCACCTGGGCATCTTCCCCGGCGAGGCCTACACCTTCACCGGCATCGACCACCCGAAAGCGCACATCTTCTTCTCGATCTATTACATGATGACGGGCCTGCACGGCATCCACGTGCTCATCGGCATCGGGCTGATCGGTTGGCTGATGGTGAAAACCAAGCGTGGCGCCTTCAGTGCCGAATACTACACGCCCGTGGAGATCACCGGCCTGTACTGGCACTTGGTGGATCTCATCTGGATCTTCCTCTTCCCTCTCCTTTACCTGATCGACTGACCCGGAGCGCGACCCATGAGCGGACACCACATCATCCCCATGAAATTCCTCCTCGGCACGGCCGGGGCCCTGTTCGTGCTCACGGCTCTCACCGTGGCCGTACACTACATCCACATTCCGGCACCCTTCAACATCATCGTGGCCATCGGCATCGCCGTACTCAAGGCCTCCCTGGTGGCCATGTTCTTCATGGGCCTGTTCTGGGACAAGAAGATCAATACCATAGCCCTGATGCTATCGGTGGTCTTCTTCGTTCTGATGGTGGGCGTGACCATGCTGGACACCATGTTCCGCGACAAGCCCTTCGGCATCTACGACAAGGCGCCGGCTCCGCCGGCCACTACGTCGGCTGCTCCGTAGCCTCGCGCACGGTCAGCAACAGCACGAATACCGCCGAAACCAACCCCGCCGCGCCGCTCAGGTGAACCACCTGCAGCGGCGCCGGCATTTCCAGATAGGCCAGGCCGATGCCGGCCGCGATCTGAAGCCCCACCAAGCCCGCTACGGCGTAGGCCCACTTGCGCACCCAGGCGGGCATGTCGGGGCGGCGTACGGCCCGCATGAGCAAGGCTACCGCCACCAGCACCACCCAACTGAAGGAGCGGTGCACGCCGTCGATCCAACCCGCCCCTTCCAGCCATTGGGCCCGCGGTACCGGCGGCATCGCATTCTTCGCCACATCCACATGTTCGCGCACCTGGGTACCGAGTCCCATCTGCACCAGGGAGATGACCAGCAGCACCAGGGAGAGCGTGGTGAGCCAGCTACGGGTACCGGCCGGCAACACCCAGCGTCCGGGTCGTGCCGAGGCCTTGAAGGTGCCCAACATCAACAATCCTACAATCACCATGGCCAGCAGCATGTGCGCCGTGATGAGGCCCTCGTGCAGCCCCGACCGCACCACCATGCCACCCAACCAGCCCTGGAACAGCACCAGCACGAAGGCGCCGGCACTGGAATAGGTCACCACCGGGTTCGACTTGCGGAAACGGAGCGAACTCAGCGCCGTGGCCGTGATCAGCAACCCGATCAACACCCCGATCAGGCGGTTCACATATTCGGTCCATGTTTTGACCGCATTGAAATCGGCCGCATCGTACCCGGCCGGAAGATCGGCCGCAGAGGTCGGTGGAATCCAAACTCCGAAGCATTTGGGCCAGTCGGGGCAGCCCAGACCGGCACCCGTGGCGCGCACCAGACCACCGATGAAAATGAGAAACAGAGTGGCGGCCACCGTGGCCATGGCGAGTTTCAGGAAGCGATCGTAGGGCATAAGGATGCGGGGTTTTCCGTAATTTACCCACAATGGCTTTCCCACCGGCAGACCAACTCCGTACACCCGCTTTCAGCGGTACCGCCCGGGCGTTGTACGAACTCACGAAACCCCGCATCACGGCTCTGGTGCTGGCCAGCACCGCTGTGGGGTATGTCGTAGGTGCCGGTGCCGCATTCGACCTCTGGGTACTGGCCCACGTACTCTTCGGTACGGCGCTCATCGCCGGCGGCACCGCCGCCCACAACCAGTTCCTGGAACGGAATTTGGACAAACTCATGGTGCGCACGGCCAAACGGCCCCTGCCCATGGACCGCATCGAACCCATCACCGCCCAGATCTGGTCGCTGAGTCTGATCACGGCCGGGCTCCTATGGTTGATCCTGACCGTGAATCCCGTGGCCGGGCTCGTGTCCCTGGCCACCTCCGCCATCTACCTGCTGGCCTACACCCCGCTCAAGCGCATCAGCTTCTGGAACGTACCGGTCGGGTCGGTAGCGGGGGCGCTCCCGCCGGTGGGGGGCTGGGCCGCCGCGACCGGCACCATCACCGATCCCGGCATGTGGTACCTGTTCGGCATCGTCTTCTTCTGGCAGATCCCCCACGTGATCGCCATCGCCTGGATGCTCAAAGACGACTACGCCCGGGCCGGCTTCCGCATGCTGCCCCGCAACGACGAAAGCGGCCTGAAGACCGCCTGGTTCTCCCTGGCAAACCTGGTCGCCCTGTTTCCCATGGGCGTGGGCTTGTTGCTGGAGGGCTATGCCGGGGTATGGACCCTGCTCGGGCTGACCGCCGCCGCCGGGGTGTTTCTCGCCTCCGGCATAGGCTTCCTGCTCAAGCGCGACCGCGACACCGGCCGGCGCCTCCTCTTCGGCTCCCTGGCCTACCTGCCGATCGTCTGGATCGTGCTGGCCCTGGATGTGCTGATGCGGTAGGTACGAAGTGCGAGGTGCGATGAACGTGGTTTCCTCGCACCTCGCACCTGACCCTTACTCCGTAAACCCGCCCCGCGTCATCGCCTTCGGATCCAGCGCGTGCGCCAGTTCCTCACGGCTGAGCTCGGTCATCTCAAGGGCCACATCGATCAGCGCACGGTCTTCGGCGAAGGCTTTCTTAGCGATTTTCGCAGCCAGGTCGTAGCCGATGAGCGGATTCAGCGCCGTCACCAGGATCGGATTCTTGTCGATTTTCGCGCGGATGGAGGCCTCGTTCACATGGATGAGCGACACCGAGATGTCCGCCAGATTGCGTGATGCCGATGCGAGGATGCGGATGGATTCGAGCAAGTTGTGCGCCACCACCGGCAGCATCACGTTCAGTTCGAAGTTCCCGGATGCGCCACCGATCGTGATCGTGGCGTCGTTGCCGATCACTTGCGCGCAGACCATCGCCATCGATTCTTCCGCCACCGGATTCACCTTCCCAGGCATGATGGACGATCCTGGCTGCAACGCGTGAAGCTGGATTTCCCCGATGCCGCTGTTCGGACCCGAATTCATCCAACGCAAATCGTTCACGATCTTGAGCAGGGAGACGGCGATGGTCTTGAGCTGTCCGCTCATCTCCACCGGCGCGTCGACCGTGGCTTGAGCCTCGAAATGATCCCGCGCTTCAGTGAACGGTACGCCGGTCAGCTCGGCGATTTTCGCCGCAAAACGGGCTCCGAATTCCGGATGCGTGTTGATGCCCGTTCCCACCGCGGTTCCGCCCTGAGGCAGTTCCTGGATGCGGGGCAAGGTGGCTTCGATCCGTGCGATCCCCAATTCAACCTGACGCGCATAGCCGCCGAACACCTGACCGAACGTCACAGGCATGGCATCCATCAAGTGGGTGCGTCCGGTTTTTACCACGTTGGAGTACTCCGTTCCCTTCGCCACGATGGCCGCATGCAAATGGCTCAAGGCCGGAATGAGTGTGCCACGCGCTTCCACCGCCGCCGCGATGCGGATGGCCGTAGGAATGGCGTCGTTCGAGCTCTGACCGAAATTCACATGGTCGTTCGGATGCACCTTCAATCCGGTCATTTCAGTGGCGCGCGACGCGATCACTTCGTTCGCGTTCATGTTCGTGGACGTGCCCGAACCCGTTTGGAAAATGTCGATCGGGAAATGGGCGTCGAGCTTGCCGTCGATCACTTCCTGAGACGAGGCGACGATGGCATCGGCGATGGCCGCATCCAGCAGACCAAGGTCTTTGTTGACCATGGCGGCGGCTTGCTTCACATAGCCCAGGGCTTTGATGAACGAGCGACCGAACGGAATGCCGCTGATCGGGAAATTCTCGACCGCGCGTTGGGTCTGTGCTTTGTAGTAGGCGTTTTTGGGCACGCGTACCTCGCCCATGGAGTCTTTTTCGATGCGGTATTCGGTGTTCATGGCTTCATTCAATAAGCGAGCAGGTCGGTTAATGCGCGGCGGATGTCGGCATCCTGTGGCAGGATGAAGTCCTCCATGGGCGCCGCGAAGGGGATATAGCTGTATTTGCCGGCCACCCGTTTCACGGGGGCGTCGAGCGAGGTGAAGGCCTGGTCGGCGATCTGGGCGGCGATCTCCGCGCCGAACCCGAGGAATTCCACATCCTCATACAAGACCAGGGCCCGGCCCGTCTTGCGGACGGAGGCCAGGATGGTGGCCGAATCGAGCGGCACCATGGATCGGATATCGATCACTTCCACTTCCTTGCCTTCTTTGGCCAGCTCCCGGGCGATCACCAAGGCTTTCTGCACCATGGCCCCGTAGGTCACGATGGTGGCGTCGGTACCCTCGCGCAAGACGGCCGCCTTCCCTATGGGCACCAGGTAATCGGCGCCCGGTTCGGGCGACTTGGCGAACCCTTGGCGGTACAGCGATTTGTGTTCGAGGAAGAGTACGGGGTCGTCGCCGCGGATGGCCGCCTTCAACAGGCCTTTGGCATCGGCCGCGTTGCTCGGCATGACGATATGGAAACCGGGAATGTGCCCGAAAAAGGCTTCGATGTTCTGGCTGTGGCACAGGCCGCCGTGGATGTACCCGCCGATGGGCACCCGCAGCACCATGGGCGCGCCGAACTGGTTGTGCGAACGGTAGCGCAGCGAGGGCAACTGGTTGCGCAACTGCTGCATGGCCGGCCAGATGTAGTCGCCGAACTGGATTTCGATGACGGGTTTGAAGCCGTGGACGGCCAAGCCTACCGCCGTACCCACGATGGAGGCCTCCGCGATGGGTGCGTTGTAGCAGCGTTCCCACCCGTATTTGTCGGTGAGGCCGCGAGTAGCTGTGAATACCCCGCCTTTGCCACCGGCCACGTCTTCGCCGAAAACGATGACCCGTTCGTCGCGGGCCATTTCCTCATCCATGGCATGGTTGATGGCGTCCACCATCACGATGGGTTCGCCCTCGGTGCCTACTTGGTAATAATCCAATTGAGGCGGATTCTCCGAGTACACATGCAACAGGCCGTCTTCGGGCTTGGGCTCGTCCTGGGCCAACACCCACTCGGTGTCCTCGTCGATCTGGCGGCGTACCTCATCGCGGATGGCGTCGAGCTCGGCCTCGGTGGCCCAGCCCAGCTCCACGAGCTGCCTGCCGAGTTTGGCGATGGGGTCGTGCCGTTTGTCGGCTTCGAGCTCGGTTTCTTCGCGGTATTTGCGGTGGTCGTCGCTGGAACTGTGCGGCAACAGGCGCACCACATGGGCATGCACCAAGGCCGGACCCTTGCCGGAACGGATCCATTTGGTGGCTTCGTCCAGCGCGGTCCAGGCCGCGGCGTAATCGGTGCCGTCGCATTCGATCAGTTTCAGATTCGCGAATCCGGATACGGTCTTGGAAATGCTGGAATTGGACGTCTGCTGGTCCACCGGCACGCTGATGGCGTACTTGTTGTCCTGCACCACGATCAGGCAGGGCGCTTTGTCGCGGCTGGCCCAGTTGAGCATTTCGAAGAAGAAGCCCTCGCTGGTGGCACCGTCGCCGGTGGAGATGTACACCAGTTCGTCGAGGCCTTTCTTACGGGCGGCTTGGGCCAGCCCCAAACCCGGCAGGAAGTTGGCACCCAACGCCGACGACACGCTCAGGATGCGCAAGGCCGCACTATTGAAATGCGAGGGCATCTGTTTGCCGTGGCTGGTGTCGGTCACCCGGCTCAGATGCGCGCTGAGCAGGTCGCGGGCGGTCATGCCCAGGCCCAACGCCAGGCTCATGTCGCGGTAATAGGGTGCGGCCCAGTCGGTACCCGCTTTCATGTGGGCGGCGGCGGCCAACTGGATGGCCTCGTGCCCGGAACACCCGATGTGGAAGAAGCCTTTGTTCTGCTTGAGCAGGATCAGCATCTTCTCGTCCAACCGCCGGCTCACGTGCATGGTCCGGTAGGTGTCGAGCAGGTGGGTTTTCTTGAGTTTTTTCAGGCTCGCCGGCTTCACGGCGAAGGCGGAATCGGCCGGCATCAAGGTGTCGGTCATGGCGCGTTTTTTTGCGGTTTTCTGGGCGCCTCAAGGTACGGAATTCTGGGAAGCGCTTTCCGCCCCGACTTTCCGCTACCGGGCCACCAGGGGTTTTTCGAAGACCCGGTACCGTTTGTCCAGGAACCCTCCCACCTTCTCGGCCACGTTCACCATGGGGGTGTTGGTTTCCAACAACCAGCTCATTTCGGCGGCCTGATAGCCGTTGTCCCATCCGGCCCGCAGGGTGGGCAGCACCACCAGCTGGTCGATGCCGCGGCCTTGGTATTCGGGCACCACCCCCATCAGCGCCACCCGCAATTCCCGCACCTTGCGCCGTTCCCACAACAGGCGGAAGATGCCGGTCGGGAACAGGCTGCCCTGCATTTTCTTGAGGATGGGGTTCAGGTTGGGTATGGAGATGTTGAAGGCTACGGGGACGCCGTTGTCTTCGGCCACATGGGCGAAGGTGGGGTCGATGAGGAGTTTGAGGTCGGCGGCCAGATGGGCGAACTCGTTCTCGCTCAAGGGCGCGAAACCCCAGTTCCGGGCCCAGGCCCGGTTGAAGATGTCGCCGATGATGCGGGCCTCCCGCTTGAAATCGCGCAGGTTCACCGGCCGCACGGTGATGGTCGGGTACCGTTTCTGCAATAGGGTTTCGGCCTTTTCGATGTGGCCGCGGTTGATGGTGTCGCGGGTCACTTTGTAGGCCAGCAGATCCATCGCCTTGGCGTACCCCGCATCCAGCACCAGGGCTTCGTAATGCGGAGCGTTGTAGGGCATGAGCATGGACGGATCCCGGTCGAATCCTTCGACCAAAAGACCCACTTCTCCCATCATGTTCAGGCTGAACGGACCCACCAGGCGGTCGAGTCCGCGGCCGGTGGCCCAATCTTCGGCCAGGCGGAACAGGGTGCGGGTCACCCGCGGGTCATCCACACTTTCCAGAAATCCGAAAAAACCGGTTTGGGTGCCGGTATGGATCTTGTAGCTGGCCGAATCGATCACACAGAGGCGGCCCACAACCCGGCCTTCCATTTCGGCCAGGAACTCCACCGTCACCGCCTGTTCGTAGAAGGGATTCTTCTTGCGGTCCAGGGTGTCGCGCACCATCATGCGCAAGGGCGGCACCCAGTTGGGGTTGCCGGCATTCAGTACGAAGGGCAGTTCGATGAAGGCCTGAAGGTCGGCCTTGGTTTCCACCGTTCGTACTGTGACCATCCCTTTCGGATCAGGGTTGTGGTTGCGCTTCGACGAGGGCTTTCCCGTTCGAATCGATCAATCCGTGCTGGATACCCACTTTCTTGAACGCTTCGAGGATGAAATCCAACTGGTCGTTCGTGTGGGTGGCGCTGTAGCTGGTACGGACCAGCGACTGCCCGTTGGGTACGGCCGGCGGAATGACCGCATTCACATAGACACCCGCTTCGAAGAGGTCGCGCCAGAACCGGAAGCAATCCATCATCTCTCCGATCATGACCGGAATGATGGGGGTTTGGCTGGTCCAGACGTTGAAACCGAGGGCACGCAGGCCGTTGCGCATGTAATCGGAGATTTCCTCCAGGCGGTGCAGCCTCCAGGGCTCTTCCTGCAGGATTTCGAGCGCTTTGAGCACGGTGGCCACATTGGCCGGCGGCATGGAGGCGCTGAAGATGTGGGCCGGGGAATTGTGGCGGATGAATTCGATCACTTTGCGTTCGCCCACCAGGAACCCGCCCAGGGAAGCGAAGGATTTGGAGAAGGTGCCCGAGATGAGATCCACCTGGTCCAGCATGTCGAAGGTGGAAGCCGAACCGCGGCCCTGTTCGCCGATCACACCGACGGCGTGGGCGTCGTCCAGATACAGGCGGGCGCCGAATTCCTTGGCCAGCGCGATGAGTTCGGGGATTTTGGCCAGCGTGCCCGACATGGAGAACACTCCGTCGCTGATGATGATCTTGCCGGCATCGGGAGCTTCGCGTTCCAGCAACATGCGCAGGTGGGCCATGTCGTTGTGGCGGTAGCGCACGGTTTTGGCCGTGGAGACCTGGGTGCCGACCACGATGCAGGCGTGGTTGTCCTTGTCGGAGAAGATGACGTCGTTCCGGGAGGCGATGGTCTGGATGGACCCTTCGTTGGTCTGGTATCCGGTGGAGAAGAGCACACAGGCCTCTTTCCGCATGAAGGTGGCCAGCTTTTCCTCCAACTCCAGGTGGATGTCGAGCGTGCCGTTCAGGTAACGGGAGCCGGTACAGCCGGTGCCGTACTTGAGGATGGCGGCACGGGCGGCTTCGAGCACGCGGGGGTCGTTGGTCAGACCCAGGTAATTGTTGGAACCGGCCATGACCACCCGGCGACCTTCGATGGTCACCACGGTGCCATCGGTGGCTTCCAGCGGTTTGAAATACGGATAAAGCCCCAGGGCCTTCACCTCATCGGCTTTGGTGAAATCGTAGGCTTTTTGGAAAATATCGGCGGTTGGTAGGGCCATCCCTGGAGATCCTTCGGACTAAGGCTTATTGGACAATTCGCAAATATAAGGATTACGCCTTGGTATCGACCACAAGGGCGAGGTGGTCGCGGTAGCGTTGGGCCACGGCGGCCCAGGTGAAGCGGTCGTGCACGTGGGTCGCCACGCGGGCCGCCCAGGCGGCGCGGTCGCCCGCCCGCAGGCGGGCCACCGCGCCGGCGAAGGCCGGGCCGTCGCCGCTGGGCACGAGCAGGCCGTTCTCACCCTCGCTCACCACATCCAATATGCCCTCGATGCCCGCGGCCACGGCCGGCAGCCCGGCCGCGTTGGCCTCCAGCAGCACCACGCCGAACCCTTCCATATCGCCGGGTACCCCGATGTTGGGCATCACGAACACATCGGCCCCGGCGTAGCAGTCGGCCAACACGGCATCGGGCTGCCTGCCCAACACATGCACCCGGTCGGCCAAGCCCGCCTCGCGGGCCGCCGTTTCCACGGCCGCCCGCTCGGGGCCTTCGCCGACCACCACGTAGCGGGTGTCGGGCGGCATCAACGGCAGGGCGTTGGCCACGAACCAGGCATGGCCCTTGCGTTTCATCAGGCGGCCCACGGTGAGCAGCAGGTGGTCGCCGGCGGCGGCGCCCAGCATTTCGAGCAACCGCCCCCGCGCCGGCGACCGGTCAACCCCGTGCAGGTGCGGATCTGGCACGAACCCGTTGCCCAAGGCGAAGGTGGCCGCCGGATCCGCACCGCGGTCGATGCAGGCCTGGCGGGTGGCCCGGCTGACGCACAGCACCTGGTCCAGGGCACCGAACACCCGCCGCACCCACCACTGGTACACCGGATGCGGGGTTGTGGCGTCTTGCCCGTGCACGATGGCCGCGACCGGCACGCCCAACCGCCGGCGCAAGGGCACGGCCAACGACGCGGTGACCATGCTGGAGAACAAAACCACGTCGGCCCGGTGGTCGCGCACCATCACGGGCAGTTCGACGAGCAGACGGGTCATGAATCGCGTGGTGTTCCAGGCGATGGACTCCCAATCGCTCTTGAGCACGATGGGAATGAGGTCGGTATCGGGGCGGTGGCCCAGCGCATCCGCCAGTTGGCGGCTCACCCGCTGCATGCCACCCATGTTCTCCAGGGGCGCCTCGTCGTGGGCGTGCGAATGCGATACGAACAGGATCCTCACCGGCCGCCGACAATGCGTTCGTACTCGGCCAGCAAGCCCCCGTTGATGCGCTCCCAGGTATAATCGAAGGCCGAAGCCCGGGCCGCGGCCGACATGCGCGCCCGCAAGGCGTGGTTCTCCACCAGCCCGCCGATCACCCGCGTGTATTCGGGCACGTCGAAGGCGGTCACGATGTAGCCGGTTTCCCGATGCCGCACCAGCGATTTCCCGCCAGGCGCGTCGGCCACCACGCTGGGCAGCCCGCTGGCCAAGGCCTCGAGGGTCACGTTGCCGAAGGTCTCGGTGGTGCTGGGGAAAAAGAACACATCGCTGCTGGCATAGGCCTGGGCCAGGTCGTCGCCACCGAAGAAACCGGCGAACAGGGTATGGGGCATCATCCCCTGCAGGCGGGGACCCGCCGGCCCCTCTCCTACCACCAAGGTTTTCACCTTGGGGCAGCGGTCGTGCAGGGCGTTGAATACCTTGGCCACCGAGTCCAGGTCTTTCTCCCAAACCAGGCGCGACACGAACGTGACCACCACATCGTCATCCGCGAATCCCAGCAGCCGGCGCCAGGCCAGGTTCCGCTTATCCGGCGAAAATCGGTCGGTATCCACGCCACGGGCCCACAGTTTCAGGTTCTGGTCTATCCCCTGTTCCCGCAGGGTATCCATCATGGATTCGCTGGGCACGAACACGGCCTCGCATCGCCCATAGAACCATTTCATCATGCGCCAGATGAGGGGCACGGTCCAGCCGAGGTTGTAATACCCCATGTAACTGGTGAAATAGGTATGGAAACTGGCCACCAGCGGAATGCGCCGGGGCATGGCCCACAGGATGGCCTGTATGCCGGAGGTATCGGGTGTGGCCAGATGGATGAGGTCGGGGTCGAACCGCCGCAGTTCCTCATACCCGTGCGGATCGAGCCCCCAGGGGATGCGGTATTCGGGGCGGCCCGGCATGGGAAAACTGGGCACCGGTACCATGCGCCCCGCGTGGTCGCGGATGGCCGGCTCGGCCACCACGGGAGCGAACACCAGTACGGTATGTCCCCGCTCCTCCAGGAACCGCACCAACCGGTTCAAGGTGAGCGCCACGCCATCGGCCACATGATGGTAATTGCCGGTAAACAGCGCGATGCGCATGGGTGCGGACGAATGTCGTATTTTCAACGGAAAAGCCGAATATACCACGATTCATGCCCGTTTTTGTAACCGGAGGCACCGGGTTCATCGGCAGCCACCTCGTGGACGACCTCCTGCGCGACGGCGTGGACGACGTCCGATGCCTGGTCCGATCGAACCCCAAATGGTTGGAGGGGAAACCCGTCAACCGCATCAAAGGCGACCTGCACGACCTCCCGGTTCTGCTCGACGCCATGGAAGGTGTGGACACCATCTACCACAATGCCGGTGTGGTGAAAGCCCGCGACAGCCGCGATTTCGAACGGGGCAATGTGGAAGCCACGGAGAACCTGATCCGCGTGGCCCGCAAGAAAGGGGTCAAACGCATCGTCATCCTCAGTTCCCTGGCGGCCGTGGGGCCGTCCGACGGCACCATCCTCACCGAAGCATCGCCCTTCAAACCGGTGAGCCGGTACGGTGTGTCCAAACAGCGCATGGAGGAACGGGTGCGGGAATTGGCCGGCGACGACACCATCACCATCCTGCGGCCCGCCGCGGTGTACGGCCCCCGCGAGGAAGACATCTACACGGTCTTCAAGGCGGCCTCGAAAGGCATCTTTCCCATCGTGGGTACCGGGCTCGACACCCCCGTCTCCCTGGTGCATGTGGCCGACGTGGTGCAGGCCATACGGGCGGCCGGCCGGGTGGAAAACCGCGGCGTGCATACCTATTTCGTAGGTAGCGAACGCGGATACACCTGGGCCGAAATCAAGGATGCCACCGCCGCGGCCCTGGGTCGCAAGCTGCGCACCTTGCGTGTGAGTGCCGGTCTGGTGCGCAAGGCCGGCGATTTCAGCGAATCGCTGGGGGCTCTCATCGGCCGGTACCCCGTGCTCAACCGCGACAAAGCCGCCGAACTCGTGCGCGAATGGAATTGCTCGGTGGACAAGGCCGTCCGCGAGCTGCATTACCGCCAAACCGTGGATCTGAATTCCGGAATCCGAGACACCATCGCATGGTACCGAAAACACAACTGGCTCTGATCGTTCTGCTGATGGGGGTTGCTACGGCCGCCTCCGCCCAACCCCGCGACCTGGTGTACGACACCCGCGGCCTGCAACGCATTCCGGATGTGGTGGCCGCCGGCAGCAGTGCCACCCACCTGTATGTGCTTTCCGAAAGCGAGGGCCTGCTGGTGTACCGCACCGCGGCCGACACCCTGCAATGGTTGTACACCAGCGACGGCATGGCCAGCCGGGGCACCCACCTGCGCACCGATACCCGTTTCGGCTACCTCTGGGGTGCCGGCAACCGCCTGTCCGTGCTCGAACCCACCGCCTTGCGCGGGGTCTATTCGTCGGTGGAGCTGCCCGCCCGCCCCGTGGGCGCGGCCCGCGCGGGTACTTCCCTGTTCGTGGCCGGCGCCAACGGCCTGCTGTTCCATGTGTCGTTGGAGTCGCCCGAAGCGTTGGACCGGGTGGACACCGTGCGGGTGGAGGGGTTGCGCGAAGGCGCCTTCCAGGATCTCATACCCTTTTCCCGGCAACTGGCGCTTTTGGCCGGCCGAACCCTGTACATGATGGATGTGTCGGGTGGCCAGCTCACCATCGCCCGCAGCGAGCGCCTCGGCGGCGACGTGACACGGCTGTTCGATCTGGATGGTACCCTGCACGGCGCGCTGGCCAACGGCGATTTCGTGGAGATCCGTACCGGTGGCGGCCTGCGCCGGATCACCGAATCGGCCAACGACCCCGTGGTGGATGCGGCCCGTGCCGGCAGCACCTATTTCCTGCGCACGCGGGCCGGTCGGCTGTTGGTTACCGATGCCGACGGCAACCTGCAGGCCCGCCGGCCCAATCCGGAATCGGGCAATGTGTTCGCCCGGGTGAACGCCACCCTGTGGGTGTCCACCTACGATCGGTTCGGACCGGTTCGGCTTGAAACGGCCCGCCCCAACGCGAACGCCGCACCCTTGCGCCTGGCCCCGATCGGAGACGTGCATACCACCTTGCCCCGCCCCGTGCTGCTGAGCTTCGAACTGGCCGAAGGCGATGCCGCCCAGGTCCGCTTCTATGCGCAATCGCCCACGGCCGACCTGGTCGTGCGCGGAAAAGGCCTGTACTGGCAGCCTCGGGCCACCCACCTGGGCACGCACGACGTCACGGTTACCGCCATCCACGACAACGGTCGCCGCGACAGCACCGCCTTCCGCATCCACGTGCGCAATTTCAACCAACCACCCCGGTTCTATCCCATCCGCCCCTTGGTCATCGTGGCCGGCGAACCCTATGCGCTTCCGGTCAAAGCGGTTGATCCCGACGGCACCGATGCCGACAACATCCGCTACCGGGGCTACGACCTGCCCGCCGGCTCGGCCTTGAGCGAACGCACCGGCCTGTTCACCTGGACACCCGAGGCCCGCCAAGCCGGTGAGCACCGGTTCCGAGTGGTGGCCACCGATGCCACCGGCATCCAGGCCGAACAGGAAGTGGTCATCACCGTCGTCCGTGATCCCTGAGCTGCTGGCCTGGTACGAGGTGGAGAAACGCCCCCTGCTCTGGCGCGATTCTTCCGACCCCTACCGCATCTGGATCTCCGAAACCCTGCTCCAACAGACCCGGGTGGACCAGGCCACCCCCTATTTCCTGCGGTTCCTGGAGCGGTTTCCGACCGTGCAGGCCCTGGCCGAAGCCGACCAGCAGGCCGTGCTCGCCGCTTGGGAAGGGCTGGGCTACTACTCCCGCGCCCGCAACCTGCACGCCGCCGCCCGCCGCGTGATGGCCGAGCACGGCGGCCGCATACCCGACACCTACGAGGCCTTCCGCGCCCTGCCCGGGGTGGGTCCCTACACGGCCGCCGCCGTGCTGAGCATCGCCTTCGGGAAACCGTACGCCGTGCTCGACGGCAACGTGATCCGCGTGGCCAGCCGTCTGCTCGGCGATGCCCGCGACGTGACCAAAACGGCGGTGAAAGCCGACCTGCAAGGCTGGCTCGACGGCCTCATACCCGCACACGCCCCGGCCGAATTCAACCAGGGCATGATGGAGCTGGGGTCCCTGGTATGCACCCCCCGCAACCCGGCCTGCGACCGCTGTCCCCTGGCCGCCCACTGCATCGCGAGGCGGACCGCACGCACCGGAGACATCCCCTTCAAGCCGAAAAAGAAACCCGTGCCCACGCATCGGGTGGTGGTGGGCATCCTGGTGGACGATGCCGCCCGCGTGCTCATCGCCCGCCGGCCCGAATCGGCCATGTTGGGCGGGCTGTGGGAGTTCCCCGGCGGCAAGGCCGAACCCGGCGAACCGCTGGAAACCGCCCTGCGTCGGGAGTTGCGCGAGGAACTGGGCGTGGAGATCTCGAATCCGGCGCCTTTCCACGAACTCCGGCATGCGTATTCCCATTTCAAGATCCACCTCCATGCTTTTGCCGCCCGCATCGACCGCGGCGACCCGCGTCCCAAGGTGAGTACCGAACTGCGTTGGGTGCCCGTGGCCGACCTGCACGCCTACCCGTTCCCCAAAGCCAACCGATCCCTCACCGAAGCCCTGGAACATGCCGGAGACCCTCGCCGACTTCCTGGATGAGGTGGTGCGCCGGGTGGAAGTGCCGGCCTACATCGACTCCGACCCCATCCGGTTCGTGCATGCCTATGCCGAACCCGAAGACCGGCTCATCGCGGGGTTTTTCGCGGCCCTGTTCGCCTGGGGCCGGCGCGACATCGTCATCCGCAAGACGGGCGAACTGCTCGAACGCATGGGGCCGAGTCCGGCCGCCTTCATCCGCCGCTATCCCGAAGCCGGCACCACCGCCTTCGACGGTTGGAAACACCGCACTTTCACC
>JANJTJ010000070.1 GCA_024711145.1 Balneolales bacterium | reverse complement strand
CACATCGAATCCCGATCCGAGTGGTCGCAGGGATCCTCGATCGCCATCCCATCCGGATCCACCCATCGGGTCGGATTGTTCATCGTGTACGTGTACGGGCTCCAACCCGGGTATTGGTCCGCCAGCGCATCCACCCCCATGAACCGCCCCAGCATGGGGTGGGATTCGGTCGACCGCTTACGGCCGACGGGCATCGGAATGCGGTCGGGAGCCATGGCTCAATCTAGCCCTGCACCCCCCGCCATGCAACCGCCCCCCACCGTCCCATAGTCCCACAGTCCCATAGTCCCAAAGACCCATAGTCCCATAGTCCCATAGTCCCATAGTCCTCACAGATCCAACGGATTCCGCTCGCGCCAGGTCTCGCCGCCGTACGCCCGCACCACGATGTCGGACCCGTCCCGCTCCACGAATCCGTCGGGCGTGAGGGGCACTTTCCCGTGCGGGGTATCGAGCACGTAGGTGGGGATGGCGAACCCGCTGATGCGCCCGCGCAGGCCCCGCATGAGCTCGCGACCCTTCTCGATGGTGGTGCGGAAATGCCGGGTGCCGCCGATGAGCTGGGCCTGGTACAGGTAGTACGGACGCACCCGCATCTTCACGAGGCCCTGGAAGAGGTCCTTCAGCACGTCCACGTCGTCGTTCAAACCCTTCAGCAGCACGGTCTGGTTGCCCAAGGGCGCCCCGGCCCGGGTGATGCGGTCGCAGGCTTCGGCCGCTTCCGCCGTGAGTTCCTTGGGATGGTTGAAATGCGTGTTGAACCAGACGGGATGGTATTTCCCGATGAGGTCCTGGAATGTGGGGGTGATGCGGAAGGGATTGAGTACGGGGAAGCGGCTGCCCAGGCGGATGAGCTCCACGTGCGGAATGGCCCGCAGCCGCGAGAGGATCCACTCCAGGTTGGCGTCGTTCAGGATGAGGGGGTCGCCGCCGGTGAGGAGCACGTCGCGGATTTCGGGATGCGCGGCGATGTAGTCGATGCCGGCCTGGATCTCCGTCTTGTTCATGGCATATTCGCCGTCGCCCACCATGCGCTTGCGCAGGCAATAGCGGCAGAAGACGGCGCATTCGCTGGCCACGCAGAAGGCGACCCGGTCCCGGTAGTTGTGCACCAGGTTCTTGACGGGACTATGCGCCAGCTCCTCGAGCGGATCCAGATCCCCGATGCCCAGGTCGGCGTCGGTCATCTCGGCCATCTTGGGCACCACCTGCCGGCGGATGGGGCACTCCGGGTCGTCCGGATCCATCAGGTCGGCATAGTAGGGCGTGATCTGCCAGCGGAAATGGGCCTTGGTGGCCTCGATGGCCTGTCGCTCATCGTCCGTGAGGCGGATCCACCCGGCCAATTCCTCGGCCGTGCGGATCCGGTTGCGCAGTTGCCATTTCCAGTCCCGCCATTCGGGAGACGCCTTCAGGGCGGTACGGTTCACCATGGCGGAAAATACGGAGACCTACCAGGTGGTACGGACGCTGACCTCCACGTTCCGCTCCTGCCCGGGCTGCAACACCACGTTCACATAACCGATGCCGCCTTCCCGTTTCAGGTCGGCCCCGCCGCGCACTACCTGCTGGTTCGGCTGCAGGGCGAAGGCCACTTCCACCGTGATGGCGGCACGGGTGTTGTTCCGCACCGTGGAACGGTAATGTTGGTCCATCACGCCATCCCGCACCGATTCCTGACGCGGTTGTTCGTCTTTCACCAGCACATCGAAGGCGCGGCCCGTGTTCACCCGCAGGGTACCGTCCACAGCCGTGTGGCCGATGCGGTCTTTCCCGATGAGGGTGAGGCGGCCTTCGGCCGCGAGGTAGAGGTTGGCTTCGCCGGCGGGCAGCACCTTGCCCAGGCCGGCCGCGGCGGTGTTGGGGATGTCGTAGAAGACCTGCACCAGGCTGCCGGTGAGGGCCGGCACCACGGCCGTGCCCGCGAAATGGCGGTAGCGTTTGGTGGGTAAGGCCGCGGGGGCGTCGACCAAAGGCACCCGAATCACCGAAGCGTCTGTAAGGTCGGTGGTGCCGGGCAAGGCGTACACGTACACGTCGCCCAGGGCTTCGGCGCCCGTTTTGGCCATGGCGTCGTCGGCCACGCTGGCGGCCTCGTACCGCATCATCATGTTGGGAGCACTGGGTTGGCGCCCGCCCCGGTAGCCGATGTCGCCGGCCAGCAGCCGGATGGAGGCGTTCCGGAAGTCGAAACCCGACTGGTTCCTCAATACGGCCGATCCGGTGACCGCCATGCGGTTGGCGGCCTCGTCCAGCACGAAATCGTATTCGGCCTGCCAACCCAACCCCGTGGCCTGGTAGAAGAAGGTGACCGCCTGCCGGCCCGCCCGCGTGGCCCGCAGTTCCACGTCCAGGGCCGGATCGGCGAAATACCCGGCCGGCCATTCGGTGAAGGTGACCGTGACGGTCGTGTAATCGGGTACGGTGGCCAGGGTGCCGTCGGTCAGTTTCAGATAGAGGCGGTTGCCTTGCACCGCTTCCACCAGGCCGGACAACCGGCGCCCATCGCCGGCTTCCACATGCACCAGCTTGCCGGTACTGGCACGCAACAAGGCGCCCAGGCTGCGGTCGGGCAGGTGCTGGGTCACCCGACCCAGACTCCCCCCGAACCGGGTGATGAGGGTGTTGGGCAACACGCCCCGGGGCAGCTCGCCCAGGCGCACGCTCTGGGCACCGGCCCGGAGGTCGAGCATGCGGGTTTCCTTCACCAAAACAAACCCGCTGTTGTACAGGGTGAGGTCGTAGGTGGGGGTGGTTTGGGCCGAAACGGTGGCCACAGCCGCCAGCAGCAGCGAGGGAAGCAGGAATTTCATCATGAGGAAGGGATTTCGGGTTGCCCTAGGATAACGCCGTCGCACCCGAAAGCGCATCCCGCATGATGATGGTAACTTGCTCCATGCCCTACGCCCGCCTCAAATCCGCATTCGACACCCAGGGGGCTCCCACCCTGGCCCAGCGCCGCGCCCTGCTCGACACCCTCGAAGCCGCCGTGCGGGCCCGGGCCGATGCCGTGGTGGCCGCTCTGAAAGCCGATTTCGACAAGCCGGAAACCGATACCTGGATATCGGAACTCCTGCCCGTGCTGGCCGAGATCGCCCATATCCGCAGCAATCTGAACCGTTGGATGCGCCCGCGGCGGGTGCGCCCCACCCGCATGATGCTGGGCACCCGGGCCCGGGTCGTCTGCGAACCCCTGGGTACCGTGCTGGTGATCGCCCCATGGAACTACCCCTTCAACCTGTCGCTCATCCCCTTGGCCATGGCCCTGGCGGCCGGCAACCGCGTCTGCCTCAAACCCAGCGAACTCACCCCGCATACCTCCGCCCTGCTGCGCGACCTGTTGGCCGACTGTTTCCCACCCGACCTGGTGACCGTGGTGGAAGGTGGCCCCGACACCGCCGGTGAACTGCTGGCCCATCCCTGGGACCACATCTTCTTCACCGGGTCGCCGCGGGTGGGCAAGATCGTGATGGAAGCCGCGGCCAAACACCTCAGCGGCGTGACCCTGGAGCTGGGGGGCAAATCGCCCTTCATCGTGCATGCCAGTGCCGATCTGGAGCTGGCCGCCCGCAAATTCGTGTGGGGCAAATGCCTGAACGCCGGCCAGACCTGCATCGCCCCCGACTACGCCCTGGTGGACCGGCGCGTGCAGGAAGCCTTTCAGCAGGCCGTAGTGGCCGAATTGCAGCATCGCTACCCGGCAGGCACGGCCGACCTGGCCTCCATCATCACCGAGAGCCATGCCGAGCGGCTACGTGGATTGGTGGTAGAAGCCCAGGCCGCCGGCGCGCGCATCGTATATGGAAGCCTCGGAACCGGCCGGCGCCAGGAACCCCTCCTGCTCACCGACCTGCGCGCCGACCTGCGCATCCTGGACGAGGAGATCTTCGGTCCCCTCATGCCCGTGGTGGGGTACGACACCCTGGAGGAGGCCCTGGCCTTCGTACGGAACCGGCCCGATCCCCTGGCCCTCTCCTTGTTCGCGCGGGACCGGGACGTGGAGCGGCAGGTGCTCGAGCGGACCACCGCCGGCGGCATGTGCGTCAACGAAGTACTCGTGCATTTCAGCCATGGCAACCTGCCCTTCGGCGGCGTGAACCACAGCGGCCTCGGCAAGGCCCACGGCGAATGGGGCTTCCGCGGCCTCAGCAACGAAAAACCCGTGCTGCGTCCGCTTTGGGGGATCGATGCCTGGAAACTGCTACTGGCGCCGTACTCCGAGGGTAAGCTTTCCCTGCTTAAGCGACTCTCAAAGTATTTGTGAGTGGGGGGCGTCCATCAGCCGCGGGATTGGTGATAGATTCCGATTGCTTACTAATGAAAGCCTTGTGATTGGCGGCGAGAATGGGTTTGTAGGAAGCGGGGGAGGCTGTGGCATCACTAAGTCATTGGAAATTCGAGTATGCTGGCTTCACCAACACAAAGTCTTTTCCAGTTATCAGACTCAACGGCATTACCCCACAAGACCATATTGAGATAACAATCAGAAATGCTAGCATCACCATGGACTCCCCAAGTCACAAACCCTTGGAAACCACTATTGTTAATT
>JANJTJ010000062.1 GCA_024711145.1 Balneolales bacterium | reverse complement strand
CCGATGCGCAGCTCGATCTCGCCGGTACCCGGATTCACGTTGGTGAACTGCAGGTAACGGCCCTCTCCGGGCAGGGCCACCCCGGGCGACTCGGTACGCTGGGTGGTGTCCTCGCGCACGATGGAGAACATGGGATCGATGGTGAAGCTGCTGTCGGCGTAGGTCACGTCCAGCACGGCGCGGATGGCGATGGTGCTGTTGGCGGGCGCTTCGAGCGTATCCACATAGGCGAATTCGCGGAAAGTGATGCGGAAACTGTCGGCTTCGGCACTGGCGCCCTGCTTCAGGCGCAAGGTGCGCATGCCGCTGGCATCCACGGGCGATATGTCGGCGCCCGATTCGGCCTTCTTCCGCTCGCGCTCCACCAAAGAACTACCCGCTACATAAAGGTATAGGTCTGAGGCCAGACCCATCTTCACCTCGGGGTCCACGGTCCAGTTGGGTACGCCCCCATTTGCGGCGGTGATCATGGGATAGACCGTGGTGGTGAGGAAATAGGGGGTTCCTGACTCGCCGTCCTGGATGCGGAAGGTGTATTCCTGCTCGCCGGGCCTATTACGTTCGGTGATGCGGGCTTCCATGAAGGTGACCCAGTAGCGGTCGGCCAGGTATTTCGGTTGGCCCTGGATGAGTTCCACCATTTCCACCGGTGCGACCACCGGCAGGCCGTCGGAACCGATCACTTCGCCCTTCAGGACGGCCTGGTTGTAGGCTTCGGTGTCGGCATCGAGGATGGGTTTGTCGAAGGCGGCCCCCAGGAACCCGATGAGCAGCACGGCCAGACCGATATGCGAAACGGCACCGCCGGTCAGCGCCGGTTTGGTACGGATGAGATGGACCAACACCCCGCCGTTGGCGAACAGCGACAGGAAGGCGGCCAACAGATAGGCCATGTACCAGAGATTGCGGATCTCTGCCAACAGGATGATGGCGATGGTGACCACCGCGGCACCGGCCACCGGCCAGGTGAGTCGGGCGGCCAACGCCTCCCAATCTTCGGTGCGTTTCCACCAGATCAGCTGGCCTATCACGCTCAGAACGGCCAAGGCGATGGCGAACGGCAAGGACCAATCCGTGTAGAAGGCGATGTCGGGCGGGGTCGGATTCTCCACGAACAACCGGCCGATGATGGGCGAGCTGGTTCCCAGCAGGATGACGCCGCCCAGCAGGAACAGGGTCATGGCTCCGGCGAAGACCATCACATCCCTACTCAGAATGGGTTGTTCGCGCGTTACCGACGGCATTTCCCGGTGCCGCATCACCAGGAAGAACACCATCAGGCCCACCATGGACACCATGAAGGCGAGCAACTGGTTGTACAGGCCCAGGTCCACGAAACTGTGTACCGAGGCCTCGCCCAGCACGCCCGAGCGGGTCAGGAAGGTCTCATACACGATGAGCACATAGGCCAGGATGGCGAAAATGAGCGAGGAACGGACACCGGTATCGCGTTTGCGCTGGATGAGCATGGTGTGGATGCCGGCCGTACCGATGAGCCAGGGCACCAGGGAGGCGTTCTCCACGGGGTCCCAGGCCCAATACCCACCGAAGGAAAGCGTGATGTAGGCCCAATAGCCCCCCAGGAAGATGGCGGTGAGCAGGCATACGTTGGCGGCCAGGGCCCAAGGCAGGGCCGGACGCACCCACTCCTTGTATTGGTGTTTCCACAACGCCGTGAGGGCGAACGCGAAGGGCACCGTCATCATGGCGAACCCGAGGAAGAGCACCGGCGGATGGATCACGATCCAGGGCGAACGCAGCAGGTCGTTCAGACCGCGGCCGTCGGCGGGCACGAAATCCGGATTCGAGGCGAACACGGGCGCGTTGGGCATGGTTTCGCGCAGCAGGCGGAAGGGCGAGGCACCGATGTCGATGCCGAAGACTTCCACACCCAGCACCATGGACAGCAGAAACGCCTGCGTAAGCGCCATGAAGAACATGACCCCGTTCCGGTACATGGGTTCGGTCCACCGTAGCAGGCCCCATCCCACCAGCACCGACATCAGGATCCACATCAGGAAGGACCCCTCCTGCCCCGAGTAGAACGCCGCCCACAGGTATTGGGCCTGCAGGTCTTTGCTGGTGTAATTGAAGACGTAGTAGTATTCGAAGGCGTGCTGGAAGATGAGCCATACCAGCAACCCGCTGGCTACGAACACCGCCAGGCTCATCAGGTGCCAGGCCTTGGCCCCGACGCCGTCCAGGCGGGAATTGGGTACGGCGGCCGCACGGCCGAACGAGATGGCGGAGGCCAGTGCCGCCAGAAACGCGGTCAGGATGGCCGCGTGGCCGAAACTGCCGATCATGAGCCGGCCGGAACTTCGGTGGCGTTGTACTTGGACGGGCACTTCACGAGCATGTCGTCGCTCACGAAGGTCCCCTCCACCATGCGGCCTTTGACCACCAACTGGTCGGCATCTTCGAAATTGGCCGGTTTCGCCTTGTTGTACACCACCCGGCGCACATTGCCCGATTGGTCCTTCATGTGGAAGACGAAGCTCTTGGATTCCATGTCGAACCCGGAGGGCATGTCCTTTTCCCAGGTGCCGATCACATGGCGGCGGCCACCGTAATCCTCAGCCTGTTCGAAATCCACATAGGTATCGATGCTCTGGCTGAAATTGAGCATCACCAGGGAGGTGAAGCCGACCAGCAACAGCAGGCCGACGATGAGGCGCGGTTTCATCGGGAGTTCTCCAAACGGGTGAGTTTGCGGTCCAGCCGGTACAGGGAAAAGAGCAGGGTGAACCAGATGATGAGGGTAACGCCGAGCACCACGAAGATCAGGTCGTTGGAAGCCATGGTTTGAATGATGACGTTGTCGCTTTCGGCACCCGCCCACTGGCTGTAGGCGGTGCTATCGGTCGGCAGCAAGGGTTGCATGTCGGTAATGGAGGTTCGCGATCCAGATCGCAAGGCCGATGAACCCGAGCACGGCCGGATAGAAGATGTAGCGCAGCTCGGGCGCGGTGATTTCGCTGAAGGCGGGGTTGCCGTCGGCACCCGGGTGCAGGCTGGGCAGCTGCCGGGGAATGACGTACAGCAGGAAGGGCAAGGTGGTGGCCGCGAACACGTTGTACACGGCCGAAAGCCGGGCCTTTTGGGTGGGGTCGTCCACGGCCGAACGCAGCACCAGGTAAGCGGCATAGATCAGCATGGCCAATGCGGCCAGGTTCATCTTGGGCTCGGCGAAGGTCCACCAGGCACCCCAGGTGAAACGGGCCCAGAGCGAGCCGGTGAGCAGGCCGCAGATGCCGAACCAGATACCGGTACGGGTGAGGGCCTCGGCTTTGCGGTCGTGGATCGGATCGCCGCCCGCCAGATACCGGATGCTGTACACCAGGCTGGCGAAGAACATCACGCTCATGGTCATCCACATGGGCACATGCCAGAACAGGTTCCGGGCCGATTCCAACAGGATGGGAATGCGGGGTATCTCGATCAGGAATCCCGCGATGATGACGGCCGTCATCCAGATGGCGGTGGCATGTTTGAGGAATCTCACCCCGGAATATACGGATTGCGCATCGTACGCCCTATTTTGGAGGCGATGAACCCCATCCGTCGCGTGCTCATTTACAAACCTTTACCCTCGGGCATCTGGCAGCGGCTCTGGTGGATGGTGGCCCCTCCGCGGGAGGCCTACCACTTTTCCGACGACCACCTGCGCCTGGTCTATGCCGACCGCGAGGTGGTGCTGAAGGGCATGGACCTTACCGGGGCCGAAGCCCGTGGACGCGACATCCATCTGACGCATCCCGATGGCGGGTTCGTGCTCCGCTCGCTGGATGATGCCGAGGCGTTGGCCTCCGTGTTGCGGCAATGGATGCACGCGTTGCAGGCAAAACCCCCACAGCCGGCTTCGTCCCTGCCACCCATCGACCTGCAGAACGACCGCCTCAACGATCTCACCTTCCTGTGGTCCCAGGGCTTGGTCTCCGAAGCCGACTACGAGGCCGAGCGCCGCAAATTCAGCTGACGCCGGTGGACCCGAATCCGCCCGAACCGCGGGTGGTGTCGGGCAATTCGGTGGTTTCTACCATAACCGCCCGCACCACGGGAGCGATCACCAACTGGGCGATGCGGTCGCCATGGGCGATGCTTACCGGTTCCTGCCCCAGATTGACCAGGATCACACCGACTTCGCCGCGGTAATCGGCATCGATGGTACCCGGCGTATTCAGGCAGGTGATGCCCTGTTTGAGGGCCAAACCGCTGCGGGGCCTCACCTGCCCTTCGAAACCGGACGGTATGGCCAATTTCAGACCGGTGGGTATGAGCATGCGTTGGCCTGCTTCCAGCCGGCGGGGGGCGTCGGGCAGGGCGGCCCGCAAGTCCATACCGGCCGAATCGGGTGTGGCGTAAGCCGGCAACGGCAGGTCGGCGGCATGCGGAAGGCGGACAACGGCGATTTCGGGATGCATCATCGGGTGCGACGGTACGATTTGAGTTTGACCTGGACCGAGCCCACCCACACTTTCACATGGGCTTCCAGGGGCAGGCGCATGGCATCGGTGCCATACCAGGTACGGAAGGCGCCGTTGAAGCCGAAAGGGCCCTTCAGATCGGCTTGCCCCTCCATATAGTAGGTCTGCACCGGTGCCGCAAAAGCCGGGATGGAACGGGTTTCGGTGCGGCGGGTGAATTTCATGACGGCATACCCCTTCTCGAATTCGGTATAGACCGGATAACTGACCGTCGTGTCTCGGCCGGCATGCAGACGCGATTCATAGAACAGGCCGGGGCCCGAATCGGCCGGGCGGTCCAGGTCGGTGAAGGTCACTTTCAGTTTCTCGAATTCATAGGCGTACACCCGGCCGGCACGGTAATCATAGGTATAGCGGGTATCGCGGTATTCCCGGTCGTGGATGCTGTCCGATACGAACTCGTAGGCGAAGAACGAGGTGCCGTCGTAGCCGGTTATGGAGTGGAACACCCGTTCCTTGTAGCCGACGAACCAAAGCCGGGGGTTCGATTTGATGCGGGCGCGGGTGTACAAGGCCCGGTGGCCGTTCCAGATGGTGTCTCCCACGATTTCAACAGAGACCGTGCCCAGTTCGAAAATGCCGTAATGCACCACATATTCGAAATATTCGCGGGCTTGGGCCACCTGCCGAACCGTAGGTGGAGGCGGGGCCGGCCGCTGGGCCCAGGCCATGGCGGCGATCACCAGCAAAAAGAGAGAGGAGCGGTACCGCATGCGTCCGGCAAGATACGGAGTCGTCGTACCTTGGCCGGTATGCGTAACCCTCGCATCTTCATGCTGAGCCTGGCTTTCTGCCTGGCAATATCCGCCTGCGACGACAGGTCCGCACAGGATGCGTTCGAGCGCGAAGCCAACCAGGCCGCCACCGGCATCTCGCGTACCGATGCCACCGGCCGCGTGATCCAAAGCGACCCCGACGACTGGCGCATAGCCCCTTTCTTCCAGGGTTTTCTGGAAATCCAGGCCGTGCCGTATCCGAACCCGAGCACCGGGGGCCGTTTCACCATGGAGTTATGGATCACGGGTGTCGATGCCGTGCAAGGCCTCGAAATCTATACGCCGCACAGCACCCAGCCCGGCACCCTGCTATTCGTGTACGAGGAGCCCACCGTACCCCTGCAAACGGGCGTGCTCACCGTGGAAATCGAACCCTCCTCCCTGTCGCCGCTCCGCGATTATGCGACCGCACGGGGCCTCCACCGTATCTTGGTGTTCGACCGAAACGGCAACCTCATCACGTATGGTGACCTTCAGGTCGATTGATGCACCCCATGCGCCTGACCGATTCCCAACGCCGCTTGTTAGCCTCCCTCCTGTATCATGAGTCCTTCGAAACCCTGGAAACCGAGACCGGCCTCGGGTACGGGGTCATCCGGGACGACCTCATGACATTGGTGCACAAGGGGATGATCGAGGTGTTCGACGAGCATCGGCCCGATGAATGGGTACGCACCCAAGCCTACGATACCGATCAATTGCGCCAGTACCGGTTCCGTGCCAGCAGCCGGGGTTTGCGCGAGATCCGACCCGCATGAAAATCCGCATTCTGACTGAAGGCGAGCCGCATGAGATCGACCTGGACGATACGGTGGAACACACCTGGACTCCGGCCGGAAACGGCGTGTACCGCCTGCGCCTGGGCCAGGAACTGCATACCATCGATTCGATCCAGATCGAGGGAGACCGGGTCCGTTTCATGTTCGACGGCCGGCCGGTCGATGTGGCCTACCAGGACGAGCAAGCGCAGTTGCTGGCCCGTCTCGGTTTCAAGAAAAGTGCCGCCAATACGGCGGGATCGGTGAAAGCGCCCATGCCCGGCCGCATCCTGTCGTTGCAGGTCGAAGTGGGGCACGAGGTAAGCGCCGGGCAACCCGTGGCCGTGCTGGAGGCCATGAAAATGGAAAACGAAATCAGGAGCCCTCTGGACGGCCGCATCAAGGCGGTGCATGTCCGCGAGGGGCAGACCGTAGAAAAAAACACCTTGCTTTTGGAGATCGACCCCGTTGGATAAGTTCGTAATCGAAGGTCCCACCCCCTTGCGTGGGCACATCGCCGTCAGCGGTTCGAAAAACGCGGCCTTGCCGCTCATGGCCGCCGCATTGCTCACCGAAAAACCTTCGGTGATCCGCAATGTGCCGCGCCTGAACGACATCCACACCCTGAACAACGTGATCCGTGTGACCGGCACGCGGGTGGAGTTCGACGCCGGGGCCCACGAATTGCGCATCGACGCATCCGACCTGCACACGCCCGAGGCACCGTACGAGCAGGTCCGCAAGATGCGGGCCAGCTTCTACATGCTGGGCGCCTTGTTGGGCCGCTGCGGCGAGGCGAAGGTCTCGTTGCCCGGGGGTTGCGCCTGGGGTCCGAGACCGGTGAACCTGCACATGGAAGGATTGAAGGCCTTGGGAGCCGACATCCACATGGAGAACGGATATGTGATTGCCAAGGCGCCCGGCGGTCGCTTGAAAGGCGGAACCTTCCGCATGGATCCCAGCAGCGTGGGCGCCACGGTGAACCTCGTGCTCGGCGCGGTACGCGCCAGCGGTACCACCGTCATCGAGAACGCCGCCATGGAACCCGACGTGGTGGCCTTCTGCGACGCCTTGACCGGCATGGGCGCCGTCATATCGGGGCACGGCACGCCCGTGATCACGATCCGCGGCACCGACCACCTGCAGGGCATGGACTTCCGCAACGCCCCCGACCGCATCGAAACCGGCACCTTCATGATTGCCGCGGCCATGCATCCGGACAGCGACCTGACCATCACCGACACCGATCCCGGCGATCTGGGCGCCTTCACCGAGCTCTTCCGCCAGACCGGCGTGGACATGGAGATCGGTACCGACACCATCCGCGTCAAAGCGCCCAAGCACATCCGTCCGGTATCGGTGATCACCGAAATCTATCCCGGTTTCCCCACCGACCTGCAGGCGCAATGGGCCACCATGATGACCCAGGCCTACGGGGCCAGCGAAGTGACCGACAACATCTACATCGACCGGTTCAGCTATGTGCCCGAACTGGTCCGGTTGGGTGCGGACGTGGAGCTGCGGGGCAACACCGCCTACATCAAAGGGCCCAACAAACTGCAAGCCGCATCGGTGATGAGTACCGACCTGCGCGCTTCGGTGAGTCTGGTGATGGCCGGCATGGTGGCCGAAGGCGCCACCGAAGCCCTGCGGGTGTACCACCTCGACCGTGGCTACGAAACCCTCGAAGCCAAACTGAACGCCGTGGGTGCCCGCATCCGCCGGGTTCCGCAAGAATAAGGCCGCGGCGGGCTACCGCCGTATATTCCGGCCCGTATTTCCATCCATCCGTCACGCCGCATGCCTTTTCTCCTACTGCTGCTCGTATCCGCGCTGTTCGTCCTGGTGACCCGGGCCATGGTGCGCGTGCCGGTGACCTACCCCGTTTCCCCGGCCCTGGTCGGCTTTTCCGCCGCACCCATCCGTCCGGATACCCGAATCTTCTTTCTGAATGAAAAATCAAATCGCGATCCACGCATCCGGCCAACAGACCCGGATCGCCCTCATTGAAAATGGCGAACTAGCCCAATTCTTCATCGAATCCCCCGAGAACCAGCGAACGGTCGGGGACATTTATGTAGCGCAGGTGCGCAAGGTGATGGGCGGCATCCGAGCCGCCTTCGTCGATCTGGCCGCCACCAAAGACGCCTTCCTCCACTTCTCCGACCTTGGTGAGCACCTGGAAGATTATCTGGTGATGCTCAACGGCAAGGACAGCCTCAAGAAGGCCGACCTCCAGAAACTGGCCGACTACCGCAAGCAGAAGGAAGCCAAAGGCGAGGACAAGTCCGGCAATCCCAAAACCGGCCTCACCGCCGAAGAACAGAACCTGATGGGTGCCCTGCTGCAGACCGGCCACAAGTTGCTGGTGCAGATCGTGAAAGAACCCATCGGTTCCAAGGGGCCGCGCGTTTCCACCAACATCTCTTTGGCCGGTCGCTTCCTGGTGCTCATTCCCATGGGCGATTACATCGCCGTTTCCAAGCGGATCAAATCCTACAAGGAACGCCGGAACCTGCGCCAGTTGGTCTCCGACATCGTTCCCGCCGGTTTCGGCGTGATCGTACGCACCGTGGCCGAAGGGGTCGATACCGCCCTGATCGAAGCCGACCTGCGCGAACTCCTGGCCAAATGGAACCACATCGTGGCCCAGTTGGAGACGGCCAAACCGCCGGCCGTGCTCCAGCGCGACCTGGAGATGACCGAAAGCCTGATCCGCGACCTGTTCGCCAAGGATTTCGACCGCATTCTGGTGGACGACAAGAAGATGTACCAGTCGTTGCGGGCCTATGTCTCCAAGATTTCCCCCGACAAACTCGCCCAGGTGGAGCTGTACCAGCGCAGCGAGCACATATTCGACCATCTGAAGATCCATTCCGACATCGAATCCATCTTCTCGCCCCGGGTGAAGATGCCCAGCGGGGGCTATCTGATCCTGGAGCAGACCGAGGCCATGGTGGTGGTGGACGTGAACTCCGGCCGGTATGCCGCCAAGAAGGCCCAGGAAGACAACTCCCTGCGCACCAACCTGGAAGCGGCCCGCGAGATCGCCAAACAACTGCGCCTGCGCGACCTGGGCGGCATCATCGTGATCGATTTCATCGACCTGAAGGAAGAGGTCAACCGCAAGAAGGTCTATGACGAACTCAAGAAAGAGTTCAAGAAAGACCGTGCCAAGACCAACCTGCTGCCCATGAGCGATTTCGGCGTGGTGCAGATCACCCGCCAGCGCATCCGGCCGGCCGTGGTCAAATCCGTATCGCGCGTGTGCCCCATGTGCGGCGGCAGCGGCAGTTTCGTCTCGCACAACACCATCCTGAGCGACATCGAGGGCTGGCTCAACAAGTTCCGGCACACCACCAAATATTGGGGTGTGGACCTGCACCTGAACCCCTACATGAAGGGCATGCTCACCAAGGGCGTGTTCAGCCAGCAGATGAAATGGATGTTCAAATACCGGGTGAAACTGAACATCCTGGATGATGAGCAGTTGTCCATGAACGATTACAAGTTCACCCTGACGGGCAGCGACGTGGACATCACGGAAACCATCGTGCTGGACCATTCCATCGAGGATGCCATCAAGGCCAGCGAGCGTCGCATCGCCGAATTGGAGAGCGAGGACCAGCGCGACATCAGCAAATTGGACATCTTCCGGCTCGAATCGGAAGAAACGGAGACCGCCCCGGCACCCGCACCCGCCCGTGGCAACGACCGCCGCGACCGGCGCGATGCGCGTCCGCCCCGGGAGGCACGTCCTCCGCGCGAAGTACGCGAGCCGCGCGAACCCAAACCGGCACCCAAACCCGAGCCGGTGAAAACCGAACCAAAACCGGAGGTGGTCAAGGAGGTCAAGGAACCTCGCGAGCCGAAACAGCCCGATCCGGCCTTGGCCGATCTGCCCCAGGCTTTGGATGTGGCCCGTGCCTACGCCGACAAAAAACGGGGAGTGCAGGTCGTTGCGGAAGCACCCGCACCCGAACCGGCACCCGAACCCCTGGCCGAAGAGACGAAAGCGGCCGTAGCCGCCGTTATCACGAAGGTCGTGGCGGCCAAGCGCCCGGCCCGGACCACGAAGGCCAAGGCCGCCAAAGCCGATGAGCCCGCGGCCGAACCCGAAAGCGAAAAACCGCGGCCCAAAGTGGTCAAACGGCCGGCTCGTCCCAAAAAACGGGGTTCCGACGACGACATGATCGTGGATCCCGACGAAATAGAATGATCTTTATGTCCATGAAACGATTCATCGCCGCGCCCCTGCTCAGCCTGATGGTATTGGCCGGGCTCTATGCCACCGGAACCGACACCATCCTGATCAGTGACAAACGCACCTATCAGGAGAACATCCAGAAGTACCTGCAGGTGCAGCGCCTGGTGCTGGATCATCATGTGGATTCCCATCAAGTGGGCGATTTGTACCGGAACAGCCTGCTGGGCATGGTGCGCAACCTGACCGACTCCACCCTGGCGGTGGCCGGCACGCCCTTGGACACCCTGTTCGCCGGGCCTTTGCCCAGAACCCTGCGCGAAGCCGTCATGGCTTTCGAACAGGCCTACCGGTATTTGGAGACGACCGATCCCGACGAGGATATGGATGCCCGCACCGACGACGCCATCCTGGGCATGTTCGCCGACCTGGATCCGCACAGCATCTATCTGGAGCCGGAAGTCACCGAAGCCGAGGGCGAAACCTTCGCCGGCAAGTTCGAAGGCATCGGCGTCCAGTTCGACGTGATCAACGACTCCATCACCGTTGTGGCCGCCATTTCGGGTGGCCCCAGCGAGCGCTTGGGCATCCGTTCGGGCGACCGCATCGTGAAGATCGACGGCGAATCGTCGGTCGGATATACCAACCAACAGGTATTGGGCAAGTTGCGCGGTGCCAAAGGGACCCGTGTGAAAGTGGAGATCGTGCGGCCGGGGCAAGCCAACCCGCTCACCTTCACCATCGTGCGCGACGAGATCCCCGTCTTTTCGGTAGATGCCGGTTACATGCTCGATACCGAAACGGGGTACATCAAGATCGGGAACTTCGCCGCCACCACGTACGACGAGTTCATGAGCGCCATCACCCGGCTAGAGCAGCAGGGCATGAAAAAGCTGGTCATCGATCTGAGGGGCAACCCGGGCGGATACCTGGTGCAAGCCACCCGCATCGCCGGTGAGTTCTTCCCGGCCGGAACGCCGCTGGTATCGACCAAGAGCCGCCACATGCGCTACAACGGCGAATACACTACCCCGCGCAACGGCTTGTACATGGACCTCCCCCTCATCGTGCTCGTGAACGAAGGTTCGGCATCGGGCAGCGAGATTCTGGCCGGAGCCATCCAGGACCACGACCGCGGCATCATCGCCGGAGCCCGCACCTATGGCAAAGGATTGGTGCAGAACCAATTCGAACTGGTGGACAAATCCAGCGTGCGCATCACCATCAGCAAATACTACACGCCATCGGGGCGCCTCATCCAGAAACCCTATGCCGACGGCCGCGAGGCCTATGCCTACGAGGTATTCGAACGCAGCGACAACGCCGAAAGCGATGCCCGCTACTTCATCCAGCACGTGCCCGATTCCCTCATGTACCAGACCAGCGCCGGCCGGCCGGTTTATGGCGGTGGCGGTGTCATGCCCGACCACATCCTGCAAAGCGACACCACCCGCAGTTTCGTGTACGGGTTCATGCGGCAGAAAAACCTGGCCTTCGACCATGTGCGTGCCTACCTCGACCGCGATGGCGACGCTTTCCGTGCCCGGTGGCAGAACCGGTTCGAGCAGTTCGTCACCGACTTCCGCCTGACCGACACCGACCGCGCTGATTTCCGCAAACGCATGGTGGACAACGGCATGGTGATCACCGATACCGTAGCCATAGACAAACCGGTCATCCGCGGCGAGACCTTGTACGTGCATCCGGATGCCTACACGCGCGACCTGTGGATCGTGGAAGGCATGATCCAGGTGGAGTTGGCCCGACAAGTATGGGACACCCAGCACTTCTACCGTGCCTACAACGCCATCTTCGATGTGACCCTGAAAGAAGCCGTGACATTGTGGCCCGAGGTGACCGAGCTGCGCAGTTACGCGCAATCGCGCAGACGGAACTGACATGGATCTGGCAAATCTGAGGGAACTCTTCGATCCGTTCTGGTTCGATTGGTTCATCCTTCCGGCCATCGTGTTCACCGCGCGGATGTCGGACGTCACGTTGGGGACCCTGCGCATCCTGTTCGTTTCGCGCAGTTTGCGGTACACCGCACCCATTGTCGGCTTCTTCGAATCCTTGATCTGGCTGTTCGCCATCAGCCAGATCGTCCAGAACCTGGGCAATGCCGTCACCTATCTGGCCTTCGCCAGCGGGTTCGCGGCCGGCAACTACGTGGGCATCTGGATGGAGAACCGCCTGGCCATGGGTCTGGTCTGCGTGCGGGCCGTAATGCCCGACGATGCCTCCGAACTGATCGCCTACCTGAGGGAAGAGCAATTCGGAGTAACGGCTGTGGCGGCCTCGGGAGTCAGCGGGCAGGTACGGCTGATCTGGAGCGTGATCAAGCGCAAGGAAATGCGCCGCTACCTGGAAATCGTAAAGCAACACAGCCCGCGCGCCTTCATTTCGGTCGAGGATGTGCGCACGGTGCACGAAGGCTTTTTCCCCGCCAAAGGCGAGTCTTCACCTTGGGCCGGCCTGACGGCCATCCGGAAGTAAGAATTCTCTAACCGGCTTTTCCGGTGCCAGCCCCTATTTTGCGGCTCAATCGTCTCCACGTCCATTCGTCGCACCTGCTTGCAACGCGTCCTCCTTCTGCTGCTGTTGAGCTGTACCGCCCTTCCGGGGGCGGTATGGGCGCAATCCGAACCGGCAGATCCCGATGCCGCCCTGCGCCGACAGGTTGAAATCTGGATCGGTGAACGGAAACTGGCCCAAGCCGAATCCCTGTTGGTGGAACGGCTCAGCCGCTATCCGGCCGACACCCCACCCAATCGGGAGCAATCGCTCTTCTTATTCGAATTGGGCAATGTGTATGAGGAAGCCGGCAAGGCGTTTCCGGCCCTGGAAGCCTACGAGAAAAGCCTGGCCATAGACCTGCAGCTCGGCGATCCGGCCGACATAGCCCTCATGCATCAACGGATCGGTGGCGTGTTGGTGGACCTGGGCCAGTACCGGCGGGCCTTGGACCAGTTCTTCCGGTCGGTGGCCATGGCCGAAAGCATCCCCGATTCCACCCTCATCTCCTATGCCTTCAACGGCATCGGAATCGTGCATGAATATCTGAACGACATGGACCGCGCCCGATTCTACTATTCCAGGTCCATGGCGATCGATTCCGCCCGGGGCGACGCCTACGGCATGGCCATCGGGTACATGAACATCGGCAACATCACACCCGACAGTTCCACCAGTCTGCCCATGTACCGCAGGGCGTTGTCCTATGCCGTCTCCATCGACGACCGCACCTTCCAGGCCGAAGTGCACAACAGCATGGCCTCGGTGTACCAACGGTACGGCCTGTTCAACCGGGCCCAGACCGAATACCGGAGGGCGCTGGACCTGATCGGTGAGGGCAGGGACCTGGTGAACGAAACCCAGTTCACCCTGGACCTGGTGGACCTGTACAACACCACCCGTCGATTCGAAGACGCTTCCATCTGGGGCCGATACGCCTTGGGCTTGGCCGAATCCATTCCGGCTCCGGACCAGATGCGCCGGGCCTACGAACTGCTCAGTCTGAGCGAGGAACGGCTGGGGCGCACGGCCGATGCCCTCCGGTACCTGCGGTTGGCCAACATCATGCGCGACAGCCTGATCTCCGACGGCCGCATCCGCGAGGTGACCGCCCTGGAACTGCAGACCCTGCACGAGCGGGAGCAGGATGAGGTGCGTGCCCGCATCGAGCAACAACGCAAGGCCGACCGCATCCTGCTGGTGGCCGGTACCAGCCTGTTGGTCATACTCCTGATGGCCACCATCATCACCTACCGCCAGTACCGCAAAACCCGGAACCTGCTCGACGCCCTGAACCAGTCGGAACGGTCGCGCGCCTCCCTGTTCTCCATCGTGGCGCACGATCTGAAGAATCCGCTCACCGGCATCATCGGGCTGTCGTCCATCCTGGCGGAAGACCATAAGGAACTGGCGCCGGAAGAGGTCGGGTTCTTCGCCGAACGCCTCAACCAGAGCGCCCAGAACCTGCACAAACTCATGGATTCGCTGCTGGAATGGTCGTCGTTGGAATTGGGCGTGGACCGGTTCCGGCCGGAAGTGCTCACCCCCCATCAATCCGTCAACAATGTGATCGGTTTGCTATCCGATATCGCCAAATCCAAGGATGTGGAGCTGGTGAACAAGATTCCGACCAATATCCAGATCGTATGGGATCCCTTCCTGTTCGACTCCATCGTGCGGAATCTGGTATCGAACGGGATCAAATATTCCTATCGGGGCCAGGCGGTGGACATCGGGTACGATCTGGAGGATGAGCACCACCTGATCACGGTGGAAGACCGGGGCAAGGGCATGGATGCCGGAACGGTGGAAGCCATTTTCCAACGCAAGCGGGCGCACAGCACCCCGGGCACCGAACATGAGATGGGATCGGGCCTGGGCTTGTTGCTATCGCGGCAGCTGGCCGAACGCTACGGGGCGTCCTTGGAGGTGAACACGCGCCCCGACGAGGGCACAACGGTCATTCTCCGGATACCCTACGAAGTGGAGAAACCCGCGTAAGCAGCACCAAGGCGGCGGTTTCGGCGCGTAATCGGTGCGGCCCCAGGCTGACCATCCTCCCTCCCACCGCCGTGGCGACCTGCAACTCCCGGTCGGTGAATCCGCCTTCGGGGCCTATGCACAGCAAGGCGGCGCGGTGTGCATCGGGCACATCATCCGCGGCCGCTTTTTCGTGCGCCACCAGCAGGTCCAGGTCCCCACGGGCTGCCACCAGGGCATCGAACGAGGCATGCAGGTACAGCTCCGGCTCCCAGGCCCGCTGCGATTGTTTGACGGCGGCCTGAACCTGGGCACGGAGGCGGTCTTCGCGCACGGAGGGTTTTTCGGAGCGGTCGGCACGGAACAGATGGATGGATGCCACCCCGATTTCCACGGCTTTTTCCACGGCGAACTCGAGCCGGTCGGGTTTGTGCAGGTAGGCGATGGCCAGAGCATGGTCGGCTTCGGGCGGTACGAGCGTACGTTCCGATACCACCACCCATACCCCGTTCCGATCGGCCGACCCGATCTGCCCTCGCAGCAGCGTTCCACGGCCGTCGGTGAGGGTGCATGCGTCGCCGGAGCGCAGGCGCAGCACCAGATGGGCATGCTTGGCTTCGGCCTCGGGCAGGCGGATGCGCGTGGCGGCCGCCGTGCCGGGATCGATGCGGAACCGGGGCTCGTCAGCCATCGGTCCGTTCCCGGATCACCCAATCGCCCGGGGCGAAGGCGGTCTCGCCCGTGGCCAGCATTTTTTTCACATAGGGCACGCACATGCCGCATCCGCCCCCGCAATATCCCTCCCGTACCAGTTCCTCGCAGCTCATGCCCCCCCGGTCCAGCACCAGGTCCATCAGCTCCCGGAACGTGCGCCGGTGGCACACGCACATGACCACCGACTTAGGCCTCACGGAAATGTTTGCTCAGTTTGAGTTCCTGGCCCTGGTAGTTGCTGCGGATATGGGTGCCATACACCAGCTCGGGAACTTCCGTGTTCGGCTCGAACTCCATGCGGAAGAAGGTCTGCCCGTCTTCGATCAGGAAGGGTACGTCGTGGCTGCGGACTTCCAGCACGGCCCGCGCGCCACCCTCGGCGGCCGTACCCCCGAAACCGCTGTCGAAAAAGCCGGCGTAATGGGTGCGCAATTCGCCCGATCCGGTGTCGTAGGGTACCATTTCGGCGGCCAGGTGCGTGGGAATGCGCACTCGCTCTTTGGATGCGAATATGTAGAAGGCTTCCGGCTCCAGGATGAGCATATCGTCTTTGCGGGCGGCGATGGGATCCCAGAAATCCTCGATCCGATAGTGCCCGATGCGGTCCAGATCGATCAGATCCCGGTTTTTCTTGGCCTTGTACCCTACGATGTCTCCATCGGCCGCGGCCAATTGCACACTCATGTACAGCCCGTTGCCCACTTTCAACCGATCCACGGATAGGGGTTTTCCGTCCTCTCCGTACAGCAGCGGATCGGTCTGATGCGTTCTGAGGATGTTCTCGTCGCTCAATCGGGCGTGCCCGTGGCGGATGCGCAGCTGGTTCAGGCGCTGACCCGTCCGCACCCGGATGGGAAAACTCTTGGGTACCACTTCCAGATACAAGCCACCCGAATACCCGGGATTGATGTCTTCGAACCGGTGCGAATGGTCGGTGATCACCCGGGTGAAGATGTCCAGACGCCCGGTGGAACTTTTGGGATTGGTGCGGGCCGAGAGCGGCTCGTCGGATCGTACGATTGCCGTGCTGGCGGGCAGGTCCAGGCGTTCCAGCAACGGAATGATGTAGGTGCAGTTGGGCTCGAGCACCGCACCTTCCAGAATGGAGAACCGGTGCTGGGTGAGCTTGCCCAGCTTGCTCTCCACGGTTTCGTTTTCGGGCAGGAAACTGCAACGGACCCGGTAGGCCGTCTCGCCCAGGCGCAGATCCACCGAATTGGGTTGGAACTGGTCGTCTTGCAAGGGATACGCCTCGGGAGTGACGATCACACCGGCCTGGGTCAGGCGATGTAGGTGTTGCACGGGCAATACGCCCCGGGTGCGGATATTCATATCAGGTCGTGGATGATGCGCCATTCGGATTCGGTGATGGGTATGACCGACAAGCGGCTGCCCCGGCGCAGCAACTCCATGGATTCGAGGCCCGGAGTGGCGGCCAGGGTTTCGCGCAGCACGGGCCGGGCGAAGCGCTGCTCCAGGGTCACTTCAACCAGGGACCATCGGGGTTGGTCGGGGGTGGCTTTCGGATCGAAATACGGGCTGTCCGGATCGAACTGGGTAGGGTCGGCATAGGCCTCCTTTGTGACCACCATGGATCCCACCACGGCCAGCGGGTCGGCATTGGAATGATAGAAGAGCACTCCATCGCCCAAACGCATGGCCCGCATATGGTTGCGGGCCTGGTAATTGCGAACGCCGTCCCAGGCGGTGGTACGGCCGGGCGCCCGTTCGAGGTGGTCGATCCCGAACACGTCGGGTTCCGATTTCATGAGCCAATAACTGCGAGCCATATCGGAAAATACGGCTAACAGCCGACGGCCGACGGCTAACGGAGCAATGTGATGCTCCGCCGGTCGCGCACGCCGGCGGCGTCGAGCACCACCAGATAGATGCCGCTGGGCAAGCCGGCCGCATCGAAGGTCTGCTGATGGC
>JANJTJ010000116.1 GCA_024711145.1 Balneolales bacterium | reverse complement strand
CTGCCAATGAGATCGTGGGGCTGTTGCCCGGTGAGATGTTCGTGCATCGGAATGTGGCCAATGTGGTGGTGCATACCGATCTGAACTGCCTTTCCGTCATCCAATACGCCGTGGACGTGCTCCGCGTGGAGACCATTATCGTGGTGGGGCACTACGGCTGCGGCGGGGTGAAAGCCGCCCTGGAACAAGCCAAATTCGGACTGATCGACAACTGGTTGCGCCATATCCAGGATGTGGCCGCCCGGCACGCCGGCCTCATCGAAGCGGCCGGTACGCCCCACCGCCGCCACGACCTGCTCGGCGAGCTGAACGTGGTGGAACAGGTGCGCAATGTGGCACACACCACCGTGGTGCAGGAAGCCTGGGCTCGCGGGCAGGAACTGGAGGTGGTGGGCTGGATCTACGGCCTCACCGACGGCCTCGTGCACGACCTGGGCATCAACGTGACTTCGGCCGATGCCGTGGACGCCGCCTACCATAACGCCCTGCAAACCGCCGCTTCCCGATACATGTGAATCCGCCCAACCGCCTGGCCTATGTGGCGCTCGCCGTGGTCTGCTTCTTCTGGGGTACCACCTATCTGGCGAGCAGTGTGGCGGTCCAGTCGGTTCACGGGTTCCTGCTCGGCGGCATACGCCAACTCATCGCCGGGGGCATACTCACCGGGTATTTCCTACTCAAAGGGCGGCCTTTCCCCCGAGGCGCCGAACTGAGGCATCTGTTGTTGACCGGCATGCTGATGGTGGGCGTGAGCAACGGCACCATGAACTGGGCCCTGCAATACATCCCATCGGGAATCGGGGCCATCATCGCGGCCACCACCCCGATCTGGATGGTCTTCTTCGGACAACTGCTCGGGGCCAAAACCCGCTTCTCCGTGAAACTGGTGGTAGGCATCCTGCTCGGCCTGGCCGGCATCACCGGCATCTTCGGCGATTACCTGGCCGAAATCCTTCAACCCGAATTCCGGTTCGGCATTTTCCTGGGGTTGGTTTCCACCGCCACCTGGTGCCTGGGCAGCATCCTCAGCGTGAAACGGAAACTGGCCACCCACCTGGTGTACGGCTCGGGTGTGCAACTGCTGGGTGCGGGGATCTTCATGCTGATGCTGAGTGTGTTCGTGGGAGAAGAGGCGGTGTTCAAAACGCCCGGGTGGGACTTCTACCTGGCCCTGGCCTACCTCACGGTTTTCGGGAGCGTGGTCACCTTCAGTGCCTATGTCTATGCCATGACCCACCTGCCACCGGCCCGCATGAGCATCTATGCGTATGTGAATCCCCTGGTGGCCGTGGTGGCCGGGGCACTCATCCTGGGTGAGAAACTGACCTGGAATACGGGACTCTTCAGTCTGGTTACCGTCGCAGGCGTGTGGCTGGTCAATCGGTCGAAGACCTAGGCTTCTCCCACATCCCCGTAACCAGGAGGGTCAGCGCTGTGCCTACACCCAGGCCCCAGGCCGTGACCACGGCCAACTGCTCCCAGAACGGGTCGGTACCCCAGAGGATCATGGGTAGCAGGCCGGCCAGGGTGGTGCCGGTGGTGAGCAGGATGGTGCGCGTATGCGCCCGATAGGTAGCCGCCCAATCGCCCGCTACCGAGCGTCCGTGGTAGAGCAGGATGCTGTTGTTGACGACCACGCCGATGCATAACAAAGCCCCGGCCATGGCCCCCCGCCCGAAGTCGAGGTCGTGCGCCAAGGCCCCGGCCGCTACGCCCGATGTGGCCCACACTACCGATCCCAGCACGAAGAGGGCGGTTTTCCACCGGTTGAGCAGGGCGGCCACGATGAGCCAGACACAGACCACGGCGCCGACCAGCACGCGCCACATGTCGCTGCGCACGGCATCATCCTGAAACAGGAAGGTGCCATCCTGGGCGAACCGTACCCCCACGGGCAAGGGGAAGGCGGCCCGCACTTCGCGGGAGTATTCGGCCGCCATGCGGGAAGGGCCCAGAAAATCGAAGGCTACCGCCCGCTCATAGGATTGGTCGCGCCGGATGATGCGTGCCAGGGCTTCCTCCCGGCCCAGATCGGCCACATCGGTCAATCGGAACGAACCGCTCCGCTGGGTGCGCACCCGTTCGCGGAAGGTCTGCTCGCGCATGCGGCCGTCTTCGGCCCGGCCGATGAGCGCCATGCGTTCGCCATTCCATTCGATTTCGCCGAATGGGGTACGGCCGCCCAGATCCAGGGCCAAGGCATCCAGCAAGGCGGACCGGTCCAGCCCGTGGGTGGCCAACCGGTCGCCATCGGGTCGGAGTACGAAATTCCGGTTGGGCCGCCCGCCCCACTGCGCGTTCACATCCACGTTCCGCACCCGGGGGTTCTCCTGCAGCCGCCCTGCCAGGGTTTCGGCTACCTGCTGCAGCTCCCGGTAGCCCGGACCCTGGAGCACGATGCGGTGCTGGGCCTGTTGGCCGGCGAACCCCGAACCGAAGCTTTGCTCCAGTCCCATCACCGAACTGGCCACATTGCCGGTGCGTGCCGACAGATACGCCAGGTCGTTCAGCAACCGGTAGGCGTCGGGTACGACGGCGGCTCCCTCTTTCAGGGTGATGGCCAGATTCCCTCCGTACGACTCCGATATTTCGGTGACCATCTGCTCGGTGAGGTCGGCGTAGGGCAAGGCCACCGCCTCGAAAGACCGCAGGATCTTGTCGGTTTCTTCCAAAGGAGACCCCTGCGGTGGCCGTACGAACACCGAAATGACGTCGCCACCGGGCAGCCGCCAGGGGTCGCCCAGACGCACCTGTTTCGTGGCGGTCCACCCGGTCCATCCGGCCGAGGCCAGTACGGCGGCGGCCAGTACGAACCGGCCTTTGTGCCTCCACCGCAGCCCTGACTGCCATCCGGCATCATTCCAAGGCCCGGCTTCCGTCCCTCCGTTCCGATCGGTCATGAAGGGGATGAAGGTGAGACTGACCACCACGGAGGCGCTCAACGATACCGTAAGGGCGGTGGCCAGGGGCACCAGGAAGGCTTGCAACGATTCGATGGTGCCGTACAAGGGTATGAAAATGCCGATGGTGGTGGCGGTGGCGGCGATCACGGGCACAACGGCTTCCCGCTGCCGCCGCCCATGTCCGTGCACCACCAAGGCATTGTCTATGATGAGGCCCAACGAGACGGTGAGGCCGGCCAGGGTGAACAGGTTGAGTGTGAGGCCCAGCAGGCGGAACCCGATGCCGGACAGGAGCAGGCTGAGCAGCACGCTGCCCAGAATGACCACGGGGGCTTTCCAACTCCGGAGCACCAAGGCCAGGACCAGGAAGATGAATCCCAGACTGGCACCCGACTGCAGACGCAATTCATCGAGCTGTTGCCTCAGTTCCGCCGTGGCATCGGTCTCCAGGCGGAGCTCCACACCGGTCGGGAGTCCGGATGCGATGGTTTCCAACCGGTGACGCACCTGCTCGGCCAAGGCGAGCGCATCGGCACCGGGTTCTTTCCGGAATGTGAGGGTGAGGGCGGGGTTGCCGTTCACCCGCCGTACCGACAAGGGAGGCACGGTTCCGGTACGCACCCGGGCGAAATCACCCAATCGCATCGGATCGCGCAATCCGGGTACGGGTACCGGCAAGGCCTCCAATGCCGCCAGGGTGGTGTCGGCCGGGGGGATTTCCAACACATGACGGCCTCCGCCGATTTCCACGAATCCCGACGAGCGCCAAGACAACCGGTCGGAGACCAAGGCCAGCAGGTTGGGTGCCCGAAGCCCGAAACGTTCCAGTCGTTCCGGATCGAATTCGACCCACAAGGCCGGTTCGGGAACGCCGTCCAGCCGGATGTCGGCCAGGCCGGGCAATCCGGCCAAGGGCAATCGGATGCGGGTTTCGGCCCAGCGACGCAAGGTCTCCGGTGGATAAGGACCGTTCACCGACCAGGTCATGAATTCGGGGATCTGTTCCAGCTCCTGGGGCACCGATCGCACCAGGCGATGGGGTGACACGCCTTCCGGAAGGCCCTCATGCAGGGCATGAAGCCGCTCCTGCAGCTCCAGTACCCGGAAATCCACCGGGGCACCCCGGCGGAATCCGATGGTGACCTGGCTGCTGCCCTCGGCCGACACGCTGCGCACCGATTCCAGATCGCGAAGGCCGTATGCCAGCCCCTCCACGGCCCGGGTAAGCTCGGTTTCGACGGTTTCCGGGTCGGTGGTGCCCCATTGATGGGTTACGGTGACCGACGGCAGCGACAGGTCGGGTACCAGTTCAACGGGCAGGGTCCACCACGCCGCGCCACCCAACACGGCGACCAGCACGAAGGTGAGCGTGGTTGCGAGCGGGCGGGAATGCATCAGCGGATGCGGGCGTCGACTTGTTGCTGGTGGCTGATGGCGAAATGCCGGTCCACGGCCAGCGTGTCGCCCGGCTGGAAGGTTTCTTCATTCAGCAGGACATGTTCCGATGTCGTGATGACCGGCTCCACATAGATCCATTCCACCTGGTCGCCCCGCAACCGGAAGACCAGGCGGCGACCATCGCGTTCGAGCAAGGCTTCCCGCGGCGCACGGATCCTGCCTTCATATTCGGCCAAGCGTATATTTCCGACCACCGACATGCCGGGTTTCAGAGCCCCTTGGGGATTGGGCACATCGACCAGGACCTGGCCCGATTTCCGTTCGGGGTCCACCCGGGGTGCGATGGCGCTGATCCGGCCTTCGTAAGTGGTACCGGCGGGTCCGCGCAATTCCACCCGCAGCCCGGTGCGCAGGCCGGCCAGGTCGGTTTCGAGCACATCCAACCGCACCCGTACGGTTCCGGTCTCCATCAGACGTCCCAATTCGGCGCCGGGCGACACCCAGGCGCCTTCCGTGAGGGGCTGGGGCAGGTGGATCACGCCGGCAAATGGGGCGGTCACCGCCGCATATCCCAGCTCCAGGGCGGCCCGGTCGCGCGCCACCCGGGCGGCGGCGTATCCGGTCTGCTGGCGCAACAGCGTATCGTCGTACCCCTCGGTGGCGGCGCCGGCTTGGCGCCGTTGGGCCGACTCGATGCGGTAGGCCTGTTCCGCCAGGCGGTACGCATGGGTCGTCTCCTCCAGGCGCAGGCGCCACTCGGCATCCTCCAGCGCGAAAAGGGTGTCGCCCCGTTCCACCCGGGCGCCCTCATGCAAC
>JANJTJ010000055.1 GCA_024711145.1 Balneolales bacterium | reverse complement strand
ATGGCCAACGCCATCGGCCGATTTCCGGAGCTGCTGCGCCAATCGATGACCTACGATCAGGGCAAGGAGATGTCCAACCATTCGAGCTTCACGGGGTTGTCCGGGGCCAAGGTGTACTTCTGCGACCCGCGTTCCCCCTGGCAGCGCGGAACCAACGAGAATACGAACGGCCTGCTTCGGCAGTACTTTCCGAAAGGGACGGACTTATCGGTCTATACCCGTGAGGATCTGGCTCGCATCCAGAACGAATTCAACGAACGACCCCGGAAGGTGCTCAACTGGTACTCGCCGAAGGTTCTCTTCAACGAACTTGTTGCACTAAATCGTTGAGACCACCTAGTGATTATACACGAGCAAGATACTTTCGTCGTCAAAATCCTAATGTGAAGGTTCAGCTATTTGCTCCACGTAATCCAGACCCGCGCATGAGATGGATTGACATAGTCAATAACAAATACATCTATTAGTATTGAAATTCTTATGAATAAATTTTCAATAATATTCTACTTTCTTGCATTGGTATCAGCTTGTCAGATGGAAAAAGATGAAAGTGATATTTCACTTCGTAACATTGAATTGTTCGAATACATAAGGGACTCAACTAGTATATTCATCAAAACCAATGAATTGGACGTTAGCGGGTACTTTGAGGGGGATACACTTCGGGTCAAGTATTATTCAGTATCTCCTGACGAATATTATACAGCTTTCAAAGAGAGTGAAGATTTTATAAGTTATTTTTCTAGGGAGGGTAGATTTAATGAAAAACTTGGCGGTGGAGTTTATAGAAAAAATGACTCTGACTTGATAATCAATGTAGATGGCAATTCATTTTTATTTAATGATAATATAAGTGAAAGTAATTGGTTTTATCATGAAGGTAAAATCGGTGAATATCACCTGATAAAGAGTATTCAGTATGAGGATGTGCTGGCTTATTATTTGAATTCAAAGACGGGAAATATTGAGAAATTCCTCGCTTTGGGTAACATGGCCACCAACATTAGGGAACGATTGGTTTTATATTCGGAGTTGCCAACACCTATATATTCAAAGGATAATACTGAAATTACAATATTTCAAGTCAATTCCGATAGGAGAGACACACTCCTCTTTGTGCAGTCAGATTGGTTTGCAATGTTTCCCTTTTTTAAGAATCCACACGAATTGTATTATATACACAGCACATATGATGATCAAAATGGAATACAATCATCTTATGCAAAGATGGAAATATCATGGAGATAAAATTATATGGGAACACGCTATATTGCCCTCATAGGATTCATTGCCACCACTCTGTTCAACGCCCCCACGTCTTCGGCCTGCAGCCTGAACCGGACAGTCGAATCATCGTGCAGGCGGTCTCGTCCATCTCGGACTTCCAAGTCCCTTTGATTCGACTGTCGGGATTTTTCATGGAACCCAAAGGTCCCGATTCAAGAATTCCTAGTTCCAACCAGAGAATCCCGGCAGGAGAGTACCGTTTGGCACGGCACCACCGGGAATTGCATGGGGGTATTTATCGTGTGGAGAACCCGCAATTGCTTGGCGAACGCGGTGGAATACTCTTTCATAGGGGAAACGAGCCAGGCCAGACACAAGGCTGTTTCATGCCGGGAACGAATTGGTCGTCTAACCCAATGAAAGTTTCGAGTAGTGGTGTAATGTTGCAACGCCTTCATTCCAGTATTGATGTTCTGGGATTGCGTAATATCCGATTCAATCTTTATAATGTTTATTGATTCAGAATTATGTTAGCAAGGATAGTTTCCATCATAATGATAGCCACTGGTTGCCAGAATGGAGGGCGCGATCAGACTATAAATCATTCTCTAAAAGATGAAGTATATGTAAGAATGGATCCTTGTATCGATTTGGTGAATTACGACGATATGGAGCTTTCGGCGCAAATGGATTCATTGGTCTACTTCTACACAAAAATCCGATCTGGAAACGCACCCATAGGCATGGGTCGACGTTTTTTTTGTGCATACCCGTTAAGCACAGATCGAATCGATTCTGTTTTCGGAGGGATATACAGGACGAACGTTTCTTGGAGCATAGATGATCAAAACGGCTTTGATTATGCAAAACTATTCTTTGGGATAGCGGACATATCAGAGGATGCCAGGTTGCAAAAGGTCATCGGGATCACCACCGGAGCGCAATGGGAGGCGGATGGCATCGGGATGTTCCAGTACAACCTTCAACAGTATTTCATGGAAAACACAAGCCTGGTGGTCCGGTTCCTTGATAACAGGAACACAGAGGAAGCCCGCGATTTTTGGTATTTCCTTCTGGACGGTCCCCACCCCGAATTGGGCTATCAATCCGTGATCACCAAGCCGGTGGCGGACAGCATCAGGAACACCAGCGAGGCCATGTATGCGCTGTTGCAGGAAGTGTATGCTGGCATGCCAAAGCATACGCATTGAACCGCCTGGCCACCGTGGAGCGCAAGCCGGACGTGGCCTACACCCACACCTCCGGAGGTTACGGCGGAGATGCCTATACGACGGGCGAATATTTCAGTATGATGGCGACTGACGCACCCGTTCGCCTGCCACCCAGACGGCGTCGAACCCTTGGGCCAACCGGTGCGGTTCGGTGTAGGTGGCCGAATCGCGCACCTGCGCCGGGTCGAACAGCACAAGGTCGGCACGCAGGCCGGTAGCGATGCGTCCGCGGTCGGTCAAGCCCAGGATGGAGGCCGGAAGCGAAGTCATTTTGCGGATGGCTTCGGGTAGGGTGAGCCCGTCGGCACCGGTGTGGCGGTGGATGACCCGCGCGAAACTGCCGTACCCCCGCGGATGACCCATGGTGGGGCTGCCGTCGCTGGCTACCGCCACCCGCGGATGCGCCAGGAAACGCCGCATCACGCACTCGTCCATCACGGTATAGGCCGCACTGGCGCTACCTGGCGGAATGTGGTCGATGAGTACGTCCTCGAAGGGGATGCCCATGGAATCGGCGATTTCGGCCAGTGTGCGGCCGGTCCAGGGTGCCGTGCCGAAGCGGGTGGCCTCGGGGCCGTTGCGGCGGGTTACGCGGGCGCGCAGGTACTCGCGCAGCTCGGGCCGGCGGGTACGTTTGATGGACTCGAAATCGGCCGGCGAAAGCGCCCAATCGGGGTACACGATGCCGATGCCGGTGTAGCTGGCCGTATAGGGGTACACGTCGGCGGTGGCGCCGGCCGAATCGATGAGGGCCAGGAGGCGGTCGGCCTGGGCGGGATCGCGCCCGAAGACGATTTTGAGGTGGGAGACATGGAGTTGGGCGCCGGAAGCGGCGCCGATGGCCAGGAATTCGCGGAGCGAGGCCTCCACGCGGTCGTCGTCTTCGGAGCGCAGGTGGGCGTTGAGGCCTACGCCGGCGCGCGCGGCGGCCTGCCCGAGCACGGCCAGTTCCCGCGCGCCGGCGAAGGCGCCGGGGCGGTATTCCAAGCCCAGGGAGATGCCCATGGCCCCGGCGCCCAGGGCGCTGTCGGCGGCGGCTTCCAGCCGCGCCAGCGCGCCCGCGTCGGGCTCCGGTTCGTGGTTCAATCCGGCCGCTTCGCGCAAGTCTCCGTGCCCCACGAACCGGAGCACCGACAGCCGCGACGGCCGGGCCGGGTCGCCCGGCCCGGCCGAGCTGCCGTCCAGGCCCAGCACGATGGTGGTGACCCCCTGCGCCAGGAAGTTGGGCCACTCGGGCGTGGCCGCCTCGCTTCCATGCGCATGCAGGTCGATGAAACCCGGCGCCAGCACGCGTCCCGCCGCATCCACGGTGTCGCGGGCCGCATAGGCGGTCAACGCTCCGCTTCCCGCATACACGATCATGCCGTCGGCCACCAGCACGTGGCCGGCGTACCCTTCGGCACCCGTTCCATCCACGATCCACGCATCGTCGATGCGCAAATCGTAGAGGACATCGGAGGGAGGCATGGGATCGGTGCAGGCGGCAAGCACCGCACCGATCGCCGCAATCAGAGGTCGGAGGTGCAATGCGGACACTTCGTGGCTTTGATGTGCACGGTGCTCATGCACTTGGGGCACTCCTTGGTGGTAGGCGGAGCGGCCGCTTCGGCCGCGGCTTCTTTCCGGCTGGTGATCTCCTGCAGCTTGTTCAGGTTGCGTACCAACAGGAAGACGGCGAACGCCAGAATCGTGAAACTGATGACGCTGTTCAGGAAGAGCCCCACGTTCATGGTCACGGCCGCACTGGTTTCGGTGGCATCCTTCAGCGTGATCATGATGTCCGAGAAATCCACGTTGCCGATCAGGATGCCCAAGGGCGGCATGAGGATGTCTTTGACGACCGATTGCACGACGCCCGAAAAGGCGCCGCCGATGATGATGCCCACGGCCATGTCGATGACATTGCCCTTCATGGCGAATTTTTTGAACTCGTTCAGCATATAGGTAGGTGATAGGTGGTAGGTGGGTGGTTCGGGGAAGGTATGCCGCCCCAAATGGAAATGCCGCATCGGATTCATTGACAAGCGCCCACGCAACCCGGTATCGTATCTCATGAGACTCATCCTTGCAGGTATCGCCATACTCGGATTCATGGCAGCGGCCGTAACCCCTTCGGCCGCACAATCCGGTTCACCGCCGGTCGATTACGGCATCATTTGGCCTGGCCTCATGACCATCGGGGTGTTGCTGCCCGTGGTGGCCGATGCCGGACCCATAGCGGGGTTCGCCGAAGCCGCCGTCGGTACCGGACTCCTCTATGGTTCGGTAGTGCATCTGAACCCCGACCTGCTGTTTTTGGGAGCGGGCGGCATCGCCGGCGGTTCCGCACTTCTGCTCTTGCGCGACAAACCCAAGGCCACCCAATTGGGGGCGCATTTCGCAGCCTGGTCCCTGGCGGCGGTAGTCACCACCAGCCACCGTTGGAACAACGGGTACCAACGGGTTCGGCCCGTATTCGGGCCCGGCAAGGTGGGTTTCCGGATCGACCTGGGGCGGCGCTGAGGGGGAGTTGACACGTCCGGTTCGGGCTATGTATGCTCCCGCATGCGCAACATCCTCATCCTTTCGGCCATTCTGGCCATCTCGCAACTATCGGCACCGCAGACCACCCGGGCCCAGAACACGGCACTGGGCAATGCCCTCTTTTTCACCACGTTCTTCGGGGTGGGCGCGCCAGCCATACCTGTGGTCGTCGGTGGGGCCGACATCTACGGCGTTGCCGAAATGGGCATGGGCCTCGGTTTCGTGTATGGAGGTCTCGTAGGCGACTCGGAGGCCCTGGCGCTCGGGCTTCCGCTGGTCGCCGGCTCGGTATTCCTCATCCGTTACGACGACAAGCTGAGCAAACCGACGCTGCTGGCCGGACATGGGGCCCTGTATTTCACCACCTTCCTGCTGTCGCTGCCCTTGGCCGAGCAAGGGTTTCGCGACCAACGGGTCATCTTCAGACCCCATCCCGGCGGAGCCTCGCTGCAGATCCGGTTCTGATTCAGCGCAGGGCGTCGCGCACCAGATTCCGATCGAAGACCTCGGGTACCTCGCCGTCGCGGGCGTACAGGTACACCACCGCGCGCACCACGGTGCCCAAGGTGGAAACGAGCACGGCCCAACTCACGAACAGGCACCAGCCGCCGACGAGCAGCCAAAGTACGGGCATGCCCAGCATGCCCAGCGCCACCAACACCACCAGGATGGCCACACTGCCCAGGAACCCGAGCAGGCTTTGGGAGACCACGGTACCCACCTGTTCGCCCCAGGTGTTCCGCACCAGCTCGCGGGAGCGGTCCAGGGCGTCGCGGGGGTCCTTGCCCTCCACCACGAGCACCGGAATGACCAGATAGGTGACCACATTCCAGGCCAGATCGGCGAAACTGGCCACCCAATGCATCAGCCAACCCCCTTTGTCCTTCAACCAGGACAGCAGAACCCCCACCGTGGCGGCCAACAACGCCCATTTCATGATGACACCCATGCGGCGCGAAGCCATACGCAGGCCCACGCGCACGTCCGGGTCGCCGCCTTTGAGACGGATGAGGGCCGCGCTGATGAGGGCCGCCTGGAAGTAGAAGATGACCAGGTAGGCCACGAAATACAGGGGAAACGCGAACAGATAACCGACCCATTCGGGGAGGTTGTCGCCACCCATGAACGTGAGCAGCACGAACGACGAGATGAAGCCGCCCCCTACGAACAGCAACGAGATGCCGGACAGGATCGGGAAGATCAACAACTCGGAATCGAGCCTGATGACCTGCCATGCGGCCCGGTTGAGGGCCCAGGTGCGGCGGAGGGTTTCCATTGGAGCGGGAAACGGGTCTCGAACCCGCGACCTACAGCTTGGGAAGCTGTCGCTCTACCAACTGAGCTATTCCCGCATTTCCGCCTGAAATTTACCGAATGCAAACGCTCGGGCAAAGTCCTATCATGCACCCCATGGCCCCTTCAGACCGCTACCAGGAACGACTCTCCCTGTTGTTCGATTTGATCGCGCAGATCAATTCCAAAATGGAATTGCACAAACTGTTGCTGGCGATCATGGAATCCGCCAAAACCATGACCCAGGCGGAAGCCAGTTCCCTGTTCCTGCTCGATCCGCAGACCGACGAACTGATCCTCACCGTGCCCACGGGCGACGCCAGCGACCGGGTGACCGGCTTCCGCATGCCCAAATCCCAAGGCATTGCCGGTTGGGTGGCCACCCAGCGCCAATCCCTGCTGGTACCCGATGTGACCGTGGATCCCCGTTTCGGCGGCGATGTGCCCGGTTCTGGGTTCGTCACCCGCGCCATCGTCTGCGTACCCATGCAGAACGCCGACGGGGAACTCATCGGGGTACTTCAGGCCATCAATCCCATTTCCACCAACGGGTTTTTCGAAGACGACCTGCCCCTGTTCAAACGGTTGGCCGATCAGGCGGCCATATCCATCGAGCGGGAGCGGCTGTTGCGCGAGTTCCTGGACAAACAGCGCATGGAGGAGCAGTTGGCCCTGGCCCGCGACATCCAGCGCCATCTGTGGCCGCGGACCATTCCCAAATTCGAGGGGTATTCCCTGATCGGGGAGAGCCGGCCGGCCCTGGAAGTGGGTGGCGATTATTACGATTTCATCCCCGTGGACGACCACCGCATGGTGTTGGTCATGGGCGATGTGTCGGGCAAGGGTGTGGGTGCCGCGCTCATCATGGCCACCCTGCGTGCCAGCATCCGTGCCCAGTTCGACAAGCATGACGACGTGCACCGCGCCATTCAATCCATCAACAAAACCGTTACCCACGATACCCGGCCCACCGAGTTCGTCACGTTGTTCCTGGGGTTGTTGGATACCCGCACGCACAAACTCACTTACGTGAATGCCGGCCACAACCCGCCCTACATCCGGCTGACCGACGGAGAGTTGATCACGTTGAAGGCGGGGGGACCCGTTATCGGCATCATGCACCCCATGCCCTACGAAGTGAAAACCGCCGAATTACCGGCCGGCGCCACCTTGGTGCTCTTCACCGACGGGGTGACCGAGGCGGAAGACGCCGAAGGGGAACAATATGGGGAGGCCCGTTTCGAGGAGTTCCTGCGCACCCACCCGGAAACCGATCCGAAAGAGGTTCATGCGGCCATCTGGGCCGAACTGGAGGCCTTTCAGCAGGGAAACCAGGCTGATGACATCACCCTGATTTTCCTGCATCGGGACTTCTGATCAGTTGGTCCTGATCGACAGCGTGTACCGGCCGGTCTCGTTGGCGCTCAGCGAGTTCGCGATGATCACATAGGTTCCCGCGTTCGTGAAGGTGTAGGTGATGCGGGAATTGGTGCCACCGGCGCCGTCGTCGTTCGAACTGATGAACTGATACTGGCCGTTGGTGAAGGAACCCAGTTTCAGATAGGCGTCGAAATCGGTGGATTCGAGCGTGATGGTGACCGATTCGCCACGGCGGGCCTCATAGGTGTAATAATCCTCGTAGGTGTTGTCGCTGGCCGTCATGTCGCCCGATTCGAGGCGCCCGGTCACGTTGCCGTTGCGTTGCAGGGCACCGCTGATGCGGACACCGCCGCCGGTGTTGCCGCCTCCGCCGCCCGAGCCCTGGGTAACGTCGATGCTGTACCTGCCCAGGCCGTTGGCTTCGATACTGGTGATCATCACCGAGTAGGAGCCGGTACGGGGAGCGGTGAAGGTGAGGCGGGAGTCGCTGCCACCGCCGCTGTCGTCGTCGGAGGCTACCATTTCGCTGCCGTCCACCATGCCCAGGAAGGTGTCGAAGGTGGTGGAACGGGCCGTTACGGTGTAGGTCTGGCCTTGGGTGAGGCGTACGGTCCAGGTATCCACGTAGCGGCTGTTGCTGGCCGGGTCGCTGGCGCTCAGTTCGCCATACACGGGTTGGCCGACCACGATGGCGGTGCCGGTGGTGAGTGCCGGTTCGTTGTTGGTCACGATGTTGGCGGCCCCGTCGGGTCCGTCAACGGTGAGGATGTAGGTGCCGGTGGCACCGGCCGCCGTGGAACGCACGCCGATGATGTACTCACCGGCCGTTGATACCGTGTACTCGATGCCGGCATCGGTGCCGGTACTGGCGTCGTCGTTCTCGGCCAGCATGTCGGCGGTCGGTGTCATGAAATACAGCACCGGGTCGAAATCGTCCGACTGCGCCAGGATGGTGATGGTGGCACCGGCCGCCAGACTCACCTGGTACAAGGCATAGGGTTGGCCCCCATCCAGTTTGGGCGAGGTGCGGGTGAACTGCTCCTCCAGGATGTCGCCCACATTGGCGCGACGGAAGGTGGGTTCCTCCTCCTCGGGCTCCACCGCGGCCGATCCAGCCGTGGCCTGCAGGGTGAAGGCCCCCACCATGTTCTCACGCAGGGCGTTGGCCCGGATGTAATGGGTGCCCGACCGTGTGAATGTGACGGTGATCTGGGCGTCGGTTCCGCCGCCGCTGTCGTCGTCGCTGCCGACCACCTGGAATTCGTTGTTCTCCAGATATCCGACCGATAGGAAGGCGTCGAAATCGGACGATTTCATGGTGAAGGTGACCGTCTGTCCGTTCCTGGCCTCGAAGGAGTAGGGCACGAAATAGGTGTTGTCGGACATCCTCATGCTGGATGTCTGCAACCGCCCGCTGACCGTCTGGCCCAGGCGGATGGTTTCTATGGTTTGGGCTTGTACAAGCCCTACCGCCAACAGGAGGACGGCGAACAGGGATAGGATGTGTTTCATGGAACTGAGACGATGGTATGGGTGCAACATAACAATGAATCACTCTTCCCGGTTTGCCCGGAGCGTGAAATGCCCGCTGTTACCGGGTTGCAAGGCGCTTACAACCACCACGTAGGTGCCGGCGCGTTGGAAGGTGTGGATGATCTGGGAGTCGGTCTGGCCGCCGCCGTCGTCGTCGTGGCTCAGTTCGGTGAGTACGCCGTCGCGCAGGATGCCGATCTGCAGGTAGGTATCGAAATCGCCGGAACGGGCCGTGAAGGACCAGCTTTGGCCCATGGCGCCCACGGTGAAGGTGTACACCGCCGTGTGGCGGCCTTCCTCGTTGCGCTGGCTGTTGCCGGTCAGGGTGCCGTACAGGGTTTGCTGGGGCCGCAGGATGCCGTCTGTGGCCAGGCGCACGGGTGCCACTTCGCGGACCAGCAGGGTGTAGTCTCCGGTTTCGGCGGAGCTGAGGCCGGAGGCGCGCACCTGCAGGGTGGCGTCGGTGTCGGCCATCCACACGATGCGGGAATTGGTGCCTTCTCCGCGGTCGGCGTCGTCGTTCTGCACGAGCATGCGCCCCTCGGCGTTCAGGATTTCCAGGAAGGTGTCGAAATCGCCCGACATCATGACGATTTCGTACCGGGTGCCGGCTTTCGCCGCAAAGCTGTAGAGGTGGGCGTAGGAGCCGTTGTCGCGCACGGGGTCGTCGTGCATGAGTTCGCCGGCCATCACCTGGCCCAGGGTGAGGGCGATGGGCGGACCCATCGGCCGCGGCGGCGGTGCCGGTGCCAGGCTCAGGGTATAGGTGCCGTACGACCCCTGCATGAGGGCGTTGGCGCGGATGTGGTAGGTACCCGACCGCGTGGGCACGAACTGGATGCGGGCGTCGGTGCCTCCGCCGCTGTCGTCGTCGCTGTACAAGGTTTCGAAAGAGGCGCCGGCACCGGTACCCACGTGCAGGTAGGCGTCGAAGGCGTCGGACCGCATCAGGATCACATAGGCGGTTCCGGCTTCCGCCGCGAATGCATAGGTTTCGTAGGCCGAGCCGTCATCCATGACCGGTGAATCGGCGGTCAATTCGCCGGTTTTCGTTTCACCCGACAGGATGGTGCCGGGTTGTGCCACTAGGGCGGGGGTGGCGCCGATCAGGAGGGCGGCGGCCAGCGCAAGACTCTTCATGATGAACCGTTTTGGTGCGGGTTGGATTCCGCAAGGTAACGGCTCAATCCTTATCCGTGATATCCTCGAACTCGGCTTCTTGGATTTGCCGGGTTCGGCCGGCCTGGGGCGGCGGTGTGGGGGTGGGCGGAACCCCGTACCGGCGGATCACCACCCGGCCGAACAACAGGCGGGATATGACCCGGATCAGGATCCAGAACACGATCAGAAAGGCGAGAAAACGAAGCATCTATCTCGGATGGAGGTGGGTGCGGGAGGAACGGATGGGAACCTCGTAGATCTGCTCCTCGATGTAGGCCAGATGGGAAGGTTCGTTCACGAAATCGATCTCGGTGGTGTTGATCACCAGGATGGGACTCCGGTCGTAGTGGTGGAAGAAGCCGTTGTAGGCTTCGTTCAGGCCTTCCAGATATTCGGGATCCATCTCCTGTTCGTAACTGCGGCCCCTGCGGTAGATGTTGTCCATCAGGCGGTCAACCGAACATTGCAGATAGATCACCAGGTCGGGTTTCACGGCGATGCCGCTCATGATGGAGTAGATGCGGTCGTACAGGGCCAGTTCCTCTTCGTTCAGGTTGAGCACGGCGAAGATGCGGTCCTTGTCGAACAGGTAATCGCTGATCATGCCGTCGTGGAAGAGGTCGCGGTTGGTCAGGTTCCGCTGCTGGTTGAACCGGCTGGCCAGAAAGGAGAGCTGGGTTTGGAACGCGTACCGCGTCCGGTCCTGGTAGAACCGGGGGAGGAAGGGGTTGTCCTCGAATTCTTCGAGGACGAGGCGGGCGTTGCGCCGTTTGGCCAGGAGGGAGGCGAGGGAGGTTTTGCCCGCGCCGATCACTCCCTCGATGGCGATGAAGTCGAATCGGTTCACGCCGGCTAAAATACCGCCCTAGGACAAGGCATCCAACGCATCGCGCCCGCGGATCCCGGCGGTGGGATGCACCCAATCGGGCAGCAGCTCGAGCAGGGGTTCGAGCACGAAACGCCGCTGCAGACAGGCCGGATGCGGTATTTCTACGGCATCGTCGCGGAAGGGCCGGCCATCGAAATCGATGAGGTCCAGGTCGATGGGGCGGTCGCCCCATCGCGGTGCGGCGGGGTCGCGCCCCGCCGCCCGTTCGTGCGCCTTGCAGGCGTCGAAGAAGGCGCGGGCACCCAGGGCCGTGTGGAGCACGGCGGCGGCGTTCAGAAAGCGGCCGGTGGCCACTCCGCCCATGGGCTCGGTTTCCCGGTACGTGCTCACCCGAACTCCGCCGGTCGATACGCCGCGCAGGAAGGCGACGGCTTCGTCCAGCCGCCGGCGCCGGTCGCCCGTGCTCGAACCCAAGGCTACGATCACCCGCGCCACGTCTCGCGCACTTCGCTCCAGGCGGCTTCTCCGTCGATGGGCGGGTTCAGCTTGCGCACGGCTACGGTGAGCTCGCGCACCAGCGGAAACGCGGCCAAGAGGCGCTCGCCGATGCGATGGACCAAAGTCTCGATCAGATCGACCGACTCTCCCAGCATCACTTCCCGCACGATGGCGGCGGCCTTGCCGTAATCGACCGTATGGGCCAGGTCGTCGGTACGCGCGGCACGCATCAGGTCCGCCTCCATCACCACATCCACCTCGAAGTGATTTCCATCCGACTTCTCATGCGGCAATACCCCATGATTGGCCCGGAACCGAATGGATTTCAGCGTGATGATGCCCACGGTCAGAACGAAGCCAACTCGATCTTCTGCTGGATGTCCTTGATCTGTTTGGCGTGCTTGGGTTGCGACTTGATCCGCTCTTCCACGCTTTGGATGGCATGGATCACGGTGGAATGGTCGCGCCCGCCGAATTGCAACCCGATGGTCTTCAGGGAGCTTTTGGTCATGTGCTTGGACAGGTACATGGCGATCTGCCGCACTTCCACGATCTCCTGTTTGCGGGTCTTCTCGCGCACTTTGTTCGGATCGATGCCGAAATATTCGCACACCTGCACCTGGATGGTCTCGATGGAGATGTGCCGCTTGGTCTCCTTCACCATGTCCTTGAGGATGCGTTTGGCCATGGCCAGATCGATGTGGTCGATCTTCTGCAGCGAGGAGGTGGCCAGGAGCTTGATGATGGCGCCTTCCAGGTCGCGCACGCTGGTCTTGAAATTGTAGGCGATGAATTCGAAGATCTCGGAATCGAACTCGATGCCGTTGTCGCGGGCTTTGTACTCGAGGATGGCGTAGCGGGTCTCGAAATCGGGCATCTGGAGGTCGGCGCTCAATCCCCAGTTGAACCGCGAGATGAGGCGTTCCTCGATGTCGGGTACGTCTTTGGGCGCCCGGTCGCTGCTCAGGATGATCTGCTTGCCGTCCTGGTGCAGGGCGTTGAAGATGTGGAAGAACTCTTCCTGGGTCTTCTCTTTGCCGCTGAAGAACTGGATGTCGTCCACGATGAGCACGTCGATGTTCCGGTAGAACATGGAGAACTCGCTGGCCCGGTTGTTCCGGATGGCATGGACGAATTCGTTGGTGAAGGCCTCGGAGGAGGTGTACAGCACCGATTTCGAGTCGCCGTAATCCTGCTTGATCTTGTTGCCGATGCTCTGGATGAGGTGGGTTTTGCCCAAGCCCACCCCGCCGTACACGAAGAACGGGTTGAAGGAATTGTTGCCCAGGTTTTCGGCGATGGCCATGGCCGCACTGCGTGCCAGGCGGTTGCAATCGCCCTCGATGTACCGCTCGAACACGTAGTTCGGGTTCAGGTTCGATTCGATGCGGGTTTTGCGGATGCCCGGTATCACGAACGGATTCTGGATGGGACCCTGCGGATAGGTGGCGCTGGGCCGGCCCACCCCGTCGGGTGTGGGTTTCACCGGCGGTGTGACCCGCTGCGGCATGCGCACCTGCGTGCCCGCATAGGCCTCGTCGGCCCGCTCCATCACGATGGAATATTCCAGCTTGCCTTCGGGCCCCAGGACCTTGTGCAAGGTGCTCCGGAGCATGTTGTAGTAGTGCTCTTCCAACCACTCGTACCAGAACTGCGAGGGCACCTGGATGGTGAGGGTCTGTTGCTCCAGCCTGACGGGGCGGATGGGCTCGAACCACGACTTGAACTTCTGATAGTTCAGGTTGTCCCGGATGATCTCCAGGCAGCGGTTCCAAACCTCGACGGCTGCGTTATCTACCGAGTTCGACACGGATGAAAAAATAGGGCGTGTGATTGCGTGCCGGTTCGGGTTATCCACAAAGGCAGGGCGTTTGGGAGCCGACCGGGAGGCAAAAATGCCCATTTTCCCGGGTGGAATCAATATCGATTGGCTGTGGATATGTCGGAGTTATCCACATTTCCATCCACACTGCAACTATATGCCGGCCATTGGGTTACGATAAAAACGCCGAAAACGGGGAGGTGGGTTCATACCGGCTTAACGCTTCGATAACACGGGTTTGGTGCCGGAGTACCCCGCGGCGGAGGGCGTTTGTTAATTTTTCAACAAGTTATCCACACCCGCATGGTGCGCGCTTTTCCGGCGTAATCGCGGTGCGCGGCGCCAGCCCAACCGGGGCCCAACCCGCCGGTTTCCAAGGGGTTGTGGTCTTCGTTCAGCTCGGCCCATAGCTGACCTCCGGGTGCCAGCCGGGTGCGGGCATGCCGGGCCAACGCGGCGTACACGGCGTCCACATCGGTGCAGAAGAGGGCTTCGGCCGGTTCGTGCTCGCGCACCTGGGGGTCCAGCCCGGACCGTTGCGATTCGGGGATGTAGGGCGGATTGGAAACGATGAGGTCGAAGGGGCCGGCCGGCCACCCCCGGCCGCTGAACAGGTCGCCCTCGTGGAATCGGATGTCGGTACCGTTGGCCTCGGCATTCGCCCGGGCGGCCGCCAGGGTATCGGGGCGGATGTCCAAGGCGTGCACCTCCCAGTCGGGTCTGTGCTTTTTGCAGGCGATGGCGATGCAACCGCTGCCGGTTCCCACATCCAACAGGCGCAACCCGCCCCGAGGATGGGCCTCCAGGAGTTGTTCCACCCATTCCTCGGTTTCGGGGCGGGGGATGAGCACGCGCGGGTCCGTGGCGATCCGGCAGCCCAGGAAATCGACGAACCCGAGGATGTAGGCTATGGGTTCGTGCCGGGCACGGCGGCGCACCCGCTCGCGCATCAGGTCCAGCTCGGCCGTACGCAAGGGGCGGTCGTGCTGCAGGTACAGGTCGAGCCGTTTCAGGCCCAGGGCGTCGGTCAGCAACCATTCGATGCTGGCACGCGGACCGTCCACCTCTTTGGCCGCGAAATAGTCCGTGGCCCAACGGATCATGCCGCCGACGGTCCAGTCGTTCAGGAGCCGGTCTCGCTTTCCACCAGATAGGTTTCCTGGATGGTCAGACCCAGGCGTTCCGCATACTCGATGATCAGGTTGGTCACCTGCTCGTGGATGGGCACATCTTCGGTGATCGCCGAGCGGAAGCCGGCGCGGCCGCCGGTGGTCATCACATCGAATTTCAGCGAACGGGCCGAATTCTCGACGATGACGGTCACCGACCGGTTGGGTTGATGCAGTTTCGGCTTTTCCTCGAACACCAGCACATCGACCGTTTCCTGCTGGTCGGCGCTGCGGAAACCGTAGCGGTGGGCGGGTTTGGACGAGATGGCGAACGATTGGACCATGCGGTCGAGCGTATCGGCCGGTCCGTACACGATGAATTTTCTATGAGCGCTCATATAGCTGCGCGGTAGTCTGTTGCGTTACCGGATGGGGCCGTGAATATAGGCCCGACCCATAGGGAACGCACGGACAGGAAACGTATTTTAACGGTTTATGAAGCGATTCGTCCCCATTCTGATGCTCGCGTTGGCTGTGCCGGCGTGGGTGGTGGCCCAGCCGGGCGTGGAACCCGAGCTGCAGGCCCGGAAAGCGCCCACCAGTCCCTACTCCAACGGGTTGCGGAACGGCATGGCCTTTTCCCTCACCCTCAACAATTTCGGGTTCGGCCTGGGTGCCGAATACCGCCGGACCCTGTCTCCCAGCACCGACATGCTGGTCGAATGGCATATCGGCCGCCTGCGCGACATCACCGAGCAGAACTACCAATCGTATTTCGGCCAGCAGATCATTCCGAACAAATACAACCAGGTGTTCACCTTTCCGCTCACCGTGGGAGTCAAGCACCGCATCTTCTCGGAAGCCCTGTCCGACAATTTCCGTGTGTATGTGACCGGTTCCATGGGGGCCTCACCGGCCTTCGTGTATCCGTATTTCGAGCGGTTGCTGGGCCGGTACGTGTATGTGGACGACCCCAGCCAGACCATCACGCTGGGGCCGTTGCCCGGCCGCATCCGCGAACAGGGCGTGTACGATGCCCTTTCCGGGTGGAACGAGGGGTACTGGACCTGGGGCACCGCCGGCCAGGTAGGGCTCGGCGCCGATTTCGGCTCCGATTTCAAGTCGTTGCAGAGCCTGCGCATCGGGGTGGCGTTCCAGCATTACGCCGCCGGCATCCAGGTCATGGAGCCTGCCCGATACCTGGGCACCACCGCCGACGGCATCGATGTGGTGGAGCGGTACAAGGGGAAACAGACCCTGTTCGTCACCCCCATGATCCACCTCGTTTTGGGCGGAATGTGGTGATTGCGGGGGGATAGCCGTACCTTGGAGGACTCACCATTTCAGGGATATAGACCTCCGATTTATGGCCATCATTGAAGACATCATCGCCCGGCAGATTTTCGATTCCCGGGGAAATCCCACCGTCGAAGTGGACGTCATCACCGACTCCGGGATCGTAGGGCGTGCGGCCGTTCCTTCCGGCGCCTCCACCGGCGAGCATGAAGCCGTCGAACTGCGCGACAACGACCCCACCGCCTACATGGGCAAAGGCGTGCTCCAAGCCGTCGACAACGTGAACGACACCATCGCTTCCGAGCTGGTCGGGTTCGACATCTACGGGCAGGTGGAGCTCGACAACTACCTCATCGCCCTGGACGGTACGCCCACCAAATCGCGTCTGGGTGCCAACGCCATCCTCGGGGTATCGCTGGCCGTGGCCGATGCGGCCGCACAGAGCTTGAACATGCCGCTCTGGCGGTATGTGGGCGGCGTGAACGCCAAAGTGCTGCCCCTGCCCATGATGAACATCATCAACGGGGGTTCCCACGCCGACAACAACGTGGACCTGCAGGAATTCATGATCATGCCGGCCGGTGCCGAGACCTTCTCCGAGGCCATGCGCATGGGCAACGAGGTGTTCCATCACCTCAAGAAGGTCCTCAAAGACAAAGGCTACAACACCTCCGTGGGCGACGAAGGCGGCTTCGCGCCCAACCTGAAGTCCAACGAAGAAGCCTTGGAAGTCATCCTCAAGGCCATCGAAAAAGCCGGTTACGAACCCGGCGAAGACATCCTCATCGCCCTGGACCCGGCCTCTTCCGAATTCTACAACAAGGAAACCGGCCTGTACGAATTCAAGTGGAGCGACCAGTCCAAGCGCGATTCCGACGCCATGGCCGCGTTCTGGGCCGACTGGGTGGCCAAGTATCCCATCATCTCCATCGAAGACGGCATGGCCGAGAACGATTGGAAGGGGTGGAAAACCCTTACCGACGCCATCGGAGACCGGGTGCAGCTGGTGGGCGACGACCTGTTCGTGACCAACACCGAGCGTTTGGCCGAAGGCATCGAAGGCGGGGTGGCCAACTCCATCCTCATCAAGGTGAACCAGATCGGTACGCTGACCGAAACCCTGGACGCCATCGAGATGGCGCATCGGGCCGGCTACACCTCGGTCATTTCGCACCGTTCGGGCGAAACCGAAGACACCACCATCGCCGATTTGAGCGTGGCCACCAACGCCGGCCAGATCAAGACCGGTTCCATGAGCCGTACCGACCGCATGGCCAAGTACAACCAACTGCTGCGCATCGAAGAGCAACTGGGCGAATCGTCGCTCTTCCTCGGCCGCGACGCCTTCAACGTCTGATCCATGAACATCTACGTTGGCAACCTGGCCTGGAAGGTCAAGAAGCAGGATCTGGAAGAACTCTTCGGCCATTTCGGCGAAGTGACCCGTGCGGTCGTGGTGCGCGACAAAGCCACCCGCCGCTCCAAGGGCTTCGCTTTCGTGGAGATGAGCGACGATGACGCCGCCCGCGACGCCATCTCCCATCTGAACAATACCGTGTTCCACGAGCGCGCCCTCATGGTCAACGAAGCCAACCCCCGCAAGGAAGGCGACGTGCTGGAGGACGATCCGGGTCCGGCCGAAGAGGGATGAGGTGTTCTGCCGCCGCACCGAACTGGACCGGTTCCGCAACCATCGGGACTCGGTGATGGAATGGGTCCCGGGAGTGAACCTGCTCTCGGGCCCGAACGGTGCGGGCAAAACCAACCTGGTGGACGCCATCCACTACCTGTGCATGAGCCGCAGTTTCGTAGCGGCCAGCGACCAGTTCGTGGCCATGCACGGTGCCGGTCAGTTCGCGCTGTCGGGCGTGTTCGGTGGCGCCATCCGGGCCGATTTCAGCCTGTCCTGCACCTGGGTACGGGGCGAGGGCAAAACCTTTTTCGTGAACGGATCGCCGTTGGACCGGCTCACCGACCTGATCGGCAGGGTACCCGTGGTGGTGCTGAGTCCGGAAGACCGTGCCCTCACGGGTGAGGGTCCCGAGTATAGGCGCAGTTTCATCGACGGCCTCATCTCGCAGACCTCGGCCGCCTACCTGGCCGACCTGGTGGAATACCGGCGGGTATTGCGCCAGCGCAACCGGTTGCTCATGCAGGCCGCCTTGCAGCACCGCCCTCCGGCGCCCGAGTTGGACGCCTGGAACGACCTGTTCGCCCGCTCGGCCGCCCGCATCGTAGCCAAGCGGAACGCCGTGCTCGACACCTTCCGCCGCCTCCTGGCCGAAGAATACGCCTTCATGGCCGGTGTTGGGCACGAACCCGACTTCACCTACCGTACCAACGCCTCCGACGAGCCGGCCGAGAACCTCGCCCGGCTCGAAGCCGGCCGCGACCGGGAGCGGGAGCGTGGGCAAACCCTCATCGGGCCGCATCGCGACGACCTGCTGTTCACCCTGGACGGCATCGAACTGCGGCGGTACGGGTCGCAAGGCCAGCACCGCCTCTTCGCGTTCGCCCTCAAGCTGGCCCAACGCCGCTATTTCACCGACATCCTCGAAGACCAACCCATCTTTCTGCTGGACGACGTTTTCGGCGATCTGGACCCCGGCAAAACGCGCACCTTGCTCGAGATGCTGGATGCCCAATCCGGCCAAACCTTCATCACGGCGGCCAATCCGGACCCGTTGACCTCGGTCTTGGATTTTACCGGCAACCATCGGCATTTTAGGGTCGCCCATGCCGTCTAAAGATCCATCCACGCTCACCACCCTGCTCGACCGCTATCTGGAGCGGTTTCCCGCCCAAAGCGAACTGCGCAAAGGCATGGCCTTGCACCGCCTGCCCGAAATCCTGGGGCCGGGAATGGCCCAGGCCTGCGTGGCGGCCAAATTCGAAGGCAACGTGCTGGTCATCAAAGTCACCGACCCCGGTTGGCGCCACGAAATGCACCTCATGCGCTACCGCATCCGCCAACGCCTGAACGATACGGTGGGGTCCGACCTGGTCTCGGAGGTGCGGGTCCGTGGGTAATCTGTTCGCCCGGTTGTGGGCATCGTTGGCCAATCCGTTCCGCGGGCGCGACGAAGACACGGGGTTCACCCGCAATGAGAAGATCCTGGTGGTGGTGGTGGCCTATCTGATGGGTATCGGCCTGTGGTTCATGGTGAACATGGATGGGGAGTATTCGCTCACCATCCGCGTGCCCGTGCAGTTGGGCGAGATCCCAAGCGACCGTGCTTTGGCCAACCCCATACCCGACGCCGTGGATGTGACCGTAACCGGAAACGGGTGGAAACTCCTCAATGTGTACAACAGTCCGCCCGCCCTGCTGCTGGATGTGCGCCAGGAGGAGGTGGACGTGCTGGCCGCCACCCGCGTGCTTTTCGGCACCTACGACGGCCTGGCCGTGCAGCGGACCAGCCCCTTCGTGCTATCGGTGCGCCTGGAAGACCGCATCCGCGTGAAAGTGCCTGTGGATCCCCGGTTGGACATCGCCTTCCGCAACCGGTACGACCAGGTGGGCGAACCCCGGCTGTTCCCCGACAGCATCTGGATCGAAGGCGCCCGCTCCCGCTTGGACACCATCCGTTCCTGGCCTACCGAATCGGAATTCATCGAAGACGTGCGTGAGGACCTGGACCTGACCCTGGGTCTGGCCACACCCCCCGAAATCCTCATGCTCTCGCATGCTTCGGTGCGCATGGAGGTTTCGGTTTCGGAATACACCGAAGGCGAAGTACGGGTGCCGGTACGGGTGCGCGGCGAACCCCGCGGGCAGTCGGTGGTGTTCACGCCGGCCCAGGTCACGGTACGGTTCGATGTGCCCATATCGGAATACGGCCGCAGCCAGACCCAACCGCTGTTCGCCGCATATGTGTCCTATTCGGCCACCATGCGCGATTCGACCGGATTCGTGATTCCCCAGATCGAACGGGTGGAACAGAACCTGAACCTGCGCCTACGCTCGGTGCTGCCCCGCTCGGTAGGGTATTACCACGTGATGACCGACTAACCGCGGAAGGGGGCCATGGCCTCATCCACCGGTTTCGCATCGGGAAACCAGGAGGCGATCTCCAGGATCACGCCATCCACCAGGGCATCGGGGCAACTGGCTCCCGAGGTGAGTGCCACGGTAACCGGTTTGTTCCGGATCGGGAACCAACCGTCGGTTTCGTGCAGGCGTTTGTCCCACTGGTTCCAATGGCGGATCCGCGCGGAGCCGCTCATTTCGGAGGCATCCCGGATGTGGAAGGTGGGGAATCTGCTTTCCAACAATTCCACGATGTGCAGGGTGTTGGATGAATTGTACCCGCCCACCACGATGGCCAGGTCGGCCGCTTCGCGCAACAGGCCGTTGGTGGCGCCCTGGTTCTCGTTGGTGGCGTAGCAGAGGGTGTCTCTCGTGTCGGCCATGGCGGTGCCCGCCCGCTCCGAGGCGGCATTGAGCACACGCATCACGTCCTGGGTCTCTGTGGCCAGCATGGTGGTCTGGTTGATGACCCCGAATTTGGCCAGATCCCGCTTGGGGTCGAACCCCGGGGTGCATTTGTGCCCGAACAGGCGTTCGAAGGTGCCGGCCTCGGCGGTTCCTTCCATGCAGGCGGCCAGCGCTTCGGCCTCCGCCACGTTGTACACCACCACCACGGGGCCGTGCAGGGCGGCATGGCTGAAGGTGGCCCGGGTTTCCTCATGCTCGTACTTGCCGTGGATCACCAGGGCATGCCCCTGTTTGCCGAGCTGGTCGCCCCGGCGCCATACCTTCACCACGAAGGGGCAGGTGGTGTCGTACTGGTACGGATCGATGCCGCGCTCCGCCAGGCGGGCCTGCATCTCCAAGGTGGTGCCGAAGGCGGGTACGATCACCACATCGTCCGCGGTCAGGCTGTCGAAGGGGATGAGCTCCGTACCGTCGGTGGCATGTAGGAACTCCACCCCCCGCCGGCGCAGGTCCTCGTTCACGGTGGGGTTGTGGATCATCTCCGACAACAGGAAGATGCGCTTGCCCCGGTTCTCCTCGATGGTGCGGTAGGCGATGTCGATGGCGTTCTGCACGCCGTAGCAGAACCCGAAATGCCGGGGTATGAGGAACCGCACCGGCCCGAAATCCAGCACGGCCGGACTCAGGTCTTTCTTCATGCTGTCGCCCGCACCGCGGAAGTCCTTGATCCGTCGGATCATGGGCGATTCATAGATTTCCGGGATGGTGAAGGATTTGGCCATGGTTCGGATTCCTCAATCCATTTTGACGGCGACCAGTTTCGAAACGCCGGTCTCCGGCATGGTGACCCCGTACATCATCTCCGCTTTCTCCATGGTCTTCTTGTTGTGCGTGATGATGATGAACTGGGTGTCTTTGCTGAACGTTCGGATCATGGAGGTGAACCGGTCCACGTTGGCATCGTCCAGGGGTGCGTCCACTTCGTCGAGCACGCAGAAGGGCGACGGTTTGACCAGGTAGATGGCGAACAGCAGGGCGATGGCGGTGAGGGTTTTTTCGCCGCCGGAGAGCTGTTCGATGTTGCTGGGGCGTTTGCCACGTGGGTTGGCCACGATCTGGATCTTGCGTTCGAGCGGATCTTCGTGGTCGGCATCGAGCAGCAGGTCGCAATGGTCCTGCTCGTCGAACAGGGTGTGGAATACCCGTTGGAAGTTGGTGCGCACCTGCTCGAAGGTGGTCATGAACAGCTCCTGGGCGGTACCGTTGATCTCCTCGATGGTTTGCAGCAGTTTGGCTTCGGCATCCACCAGGTCGGCCACCTGCCGTTCCATGAGCTCCAGGCGCTCCTGTTCCTGTTCGTATTCCTCGATGGCCAGGGCATTCACCTCCCCGATGCTCTTGAGGCGCTCGCGCAGGTGGGAAATGGTCTCGCGCACGGTGCCGGGGTCGGTTTCGGCCGGCATGGCCTCCTCCACGCGGTCCATGGTCAGGCCGTAGGCCTCCCAGATATGGTCGGCTACGGCTTTGGCCTGCAGGTCGAACCGTTCTTTGGCCATCACCAGATGATGCAACAGCTCCAGATGCACGTCCTTCTTGCGGCGCAGTTCGCGCAGGTCGGTGTCGGTCTGGCGCAAGCGCCCCCGGTGTTTTTCGGCGGTCTCGTCGGCTTCGCGGAAGGCGAGGTCGGCCGCTTCTTTCGCCGCACGCAACCCCACCAGCGCTTCCCGGTTGCGGGCCGCCTCGGTCTTCGACTCGAGGATGCGGTCGCGGGAGGTTTTGGCGTTTTCGGCCCGCACATCCAACCGCTTGCGGATACCGGCCATGGCCGTTTCGGCCCGCTCTTTGTCCTTTACCGCGTTCTCCAGGCGGTTGGCCGCCTGTTGGGCCGCCATCTGGGCGTCGTTGAAGGCGCCTTGGGTCCGCTGCCGGTTCTCATCGGCGCGTTCGGCTTCGGCACGGCCTTCCACCTGGCGCCGGATGGCCAGGTCGAGCGCGTCCTGCAGGTCTTCGGCCTCGGGCTCCAGCTGTTCGCGCAGGGCGCGCAGTTCGGCCTGCTGGGTTTTCGCCTTGCCCAGGCGCTCCTCGGTTTCGGCGGCCGTCTTGTCGTACACGCCTTTGCGGGCCTGCAGGGCGTTGGCCTGGTTCTCCACCTCGCGCAACTGCTGCTCGGCCGCGCGTGCCGCCTGCTGGGCGGCCGTAAGGTCCACCGCCCGCAGCTCGGCCGACAACCGCTCCACGTCGGCTTCGGCCCGCTTCCAGTCGGCCTCGGTCTGTTCGGCCGCCGCGGTCAGTTTGGCCAGTTTGTCTTTCAGCCCGACCCGCAGGCCGGTATGCTTGTGGTTGGACCCGCTGCGGAATTTGTAGCCATGCTCCACCACGTCGCCGGTGGGGGTTACCGCGGTGATCCGATGTTCCTTGGCCAATGCAGCGGCCGATTCCGGGGTTTCGGCCGACCAGATGGGCCCCAACAACAGGAGTTTGAGGGGTTCGTGCTCGGGCGCGCACCGCACCACATGGGCCAGCGAACGGGGGTCGGCACCATCGGCGGCGGGCAGGCGGTCCAACGGGAGGATGGTGGCTTTGCCTTTGCCGTCTTTTCTGAGCAGGCTGAAAGCGGCTTCGGCCTCGGCCAGCGTGGGTGCCACCAGCCAGTTCACGGCATCGCCGAGGGCCGATTCGAGGGCCACGGCGTGCGCCTCGTCGGTGGCGAAGACATCGGAAAGCGGGAGCAACCCGGCCCGGCGGGCGGCATCGGCGCGCAGGTGGCGCACGCTATCGGGCAGGGCGTCGGCGCTGGCGGCCAGGCCCTCGAGCAGGGCCTTCTCGGCGCGGAGGGCGTCGTGCTTGGAGCGGGCGTCGCGGGCGCCGTTACGGGCCTGCTCGAGGGCCTCGCCGAGGCGGGCTCGCGCCGCTTCGGCCTCGGCGCGGCGCGCCTCGGCCGTGTCGCGGCGTTCGCGGGCTTGCGCCACGGTGTGGCGCAGGCCCGCGGCCTCCGCCTCGAAACGCTCGGCGTCGGCCGCCTGCGTTTGGCGCTGCCGCGCCAAACGCGCCTCCTCCTCGGCCGCGGCCTCCAGGCGCGCCGCCAGGCGGATGCGCTGGCTTTGCAGCACCTGCAGCGCCTGGGCGGCTTCCGCATGCGCCTTGGCCGCGGCGTCCACGGCCGCCCGACGGGCGGCCGATTCGGCCCGGGCCGCGTCCAACGCGGCCCGGGCCGAATGCAATCCGGCCCCGCGCGGGCGGGGGGGGGCGCACCACCCGCGCGCGGCCGGCCCGGGGCTCGGCGCCGTACGGGTTCACAATATGATAAAGCCAGGGGCAGGGGGCAAC
>JANJTJ010000044.1 GCA_024711145.1 Balneolales bacterium | reverse complement strand
CCGCTGCCCAGGTTGTCGATCCAGGATTCCTCCACCACCGCAATGCCCTCGACCACGCCGAGCGGCAGGGTGGTATGCAGGGCCCGTGCCAGATCGGGCGAGGCCAGCCGGAGCAAGCCGCCCGGCGAAACCGGCAGCGTGGCTTCCATCTGGGCGGCATGTACCAGTTCGTGCGGCAGCACGGTCTCCAGCCAGGTGCCCGACCGCGGATTCAGATAGGTGCCTTTGATGGGTGCCGTTCCTATTTCGATGCGGAACTGAAGCGGCGACACATACCCGTACCCGGCCTCCGACCAGGGATCGACGACCACCGGCAGGTTCCTCGGCGCTGCCCGGAAAAGGTTTTCGACCGTAGCGTACCGTTCCTCCAGAATGGCTGCCGCCGCCCGCGCCGTGGAATCGTGTCCCGCCGGATACAGCACCCGGAAATGCGGGCTGCGCAACTCCATCCATTCGGTTTTCGGGCGGAAAACCGGCTCATACAACAGTTGGGCGTGCAGGGGGGCGAGGCCGGCCAGAACCAACCAGATGGTGGCGGCGATGCGGATACGGGATGTCAAGGTTTGAAAAAGCTCAAGGTGATGCATGGTGGTTGCCTAACTTCGAGGCCCAACCCATCGAAATTAGCATGAAACGCATCCTTTTGTTGGTGGCGGCTTGGGCCGTGGCACCGGCCGCCTCCGCCCAGCACGCCTTGTCCTACTACCTGCCGGACGGCGTCACCTATTCCACCTCCGTGCCGGTTCCGTCGGCCGTCATCGGATTCGACCCCGGCGACCGGCACCTGCACCATCACGAATTGCTGCAGTACGTGCGCGCCGTGGATGCCGCCAGCAACCGCATGGTGGTCGAGTCTATCGGCCGTACCCACGGCGGCCGCGAGCAGGTGCTGGTGATCGTGACCCACCCCGACAACCACGCCCGCCTGGAGCAGATCCGCCAGCGCCATCTGGAATTCCCCGAGCCGGGACCCGACAGCCCCGTGGTGGTCTGGATGGGGTACAGCGTGCACGGCAACGAGCCCAGCGGAGTGAATGCCGTACCCGTGGTGCTCTACCACCTGGCCGCCGCCCAAGGCGCGGGCATCGACGAGATGCTGAAGAAGATGGTCATCATCATCGAACCATCCATCAATCCCGATGGCATGGACCGGTTCGCCCATTGGACCAACACCCTCAGCGGGCGGAACCCCAGCACGTCGGTGTATTCCCGCGAGCACAACGAAACCTGGCCCGGCGGGCGCACCAACTACTACCACTATGACCTGAACCGGGACTGGATGCCCGTGCAGCATCCGGAAAGCCGCAACCGGTTGCGCCAGTACCATAGGTGGCGGCCCAACCTGCTCACCGACCACCACGAGATGGGCACCAGCGCCACCTTCTTCTTCCAGCCGGGTATTCCGAGCCGCAACTTCCCGCTTTCGCCCGAGCGCGGGTTCCAGCTTACCGCCGAAATCGGCACCTACCATGCGCGCCAGTTGGACGGCATCGGCAGTCTGTACTACACCCGCGAGAGCTTCGACGACTTCTACATCGGCAAAGGCTCCACCTATCCGGACGTGAACGGCAGCGTGGGCATCCTGTTCGAACAGGCCAGCAGCCGGGGCATGGTGCAGGAATCGGTGAACGGCGACGTCACCTTCCCCTTCACCATCCGCAACCAGTTCAACGCCACCCTGTCCACCCTGGCCGGCGGCTTCGCCCTGCGTACCGAGTTGCTCAACCACACCCGCACCGTGGAGCGGGAGGCCTCGCGCGAGGCGGCCGCCCACCCCGTGAAAGCCTACGTGTTCGGCGACGGGCACGACCCCGCCCGCCTCTATCACATGCTGGACCTGCTGGACCACCACGAAATCGTGGTGCGCAAGCTGGCCCGCGAGCTCACGGCCAACGGTGTCACCTACAAACCGGGGCAGGCTTATGTGGTGAGTTTGGACCAACCCCGCCACCGGTTCATCCGGGGCTTGTTCGAAACCTTCACCACCTTCACCGATTCGCTGTTCTATGACATTTCGGCCTGGACCCTGCCCGAAGCCTTCGGCCTGGACTATGCGGCCCTGAACGCGCGCACCTTCGCGCCGGGCCTGCTGGGCGATGTGGTGGAGACGCCCGCCTTCCCGCAGGCAAGTGTCACCGGTGGGCGCGCGACCTATGCCTATGCCTTCACCTGGGACAGCTACTATGCCCCGCGGGCGCTCAACCGCATGCTCGCCGCCGGCATCCAGGTGCGCGTAAGCCACCGCGCGTTCACCGTTCCGGGTCCGGACGGCCCCATCAGCTACCCGGCCGGCTCTCTGGTGGTGCCCATGGGAGGCCTCAATGCCGACAAGGCCGAGCTCATCCATGCGGAAATGCTCCGCGCCGCCTCCGAAGACGCCGTAGCCGTAGCCGCGTTGGGCACCGGCCTGGCCACCGAAGGCATCGACCTGGGCAGCAACCTGTTCTCCCGCGTGCGCGCACCCAAGGCCATGCTGCTCACGGGTGGCGGCGTGAACCCCAACGATGCCGGCGAAATCTGGCACACCTTCGATGTGCGCTGGAACATGCCGGTCACCCAGGTGGATACCGAAAACTTCGGCCGGGTGAACCTGGACGGCTTCACCGCGCTGGTGCTGGCTCCCGGGTCCTATGCCAACCTCGGCACCGGAGGCGTGGAGAAGATCCGCCGCTGGCTGCAAGGCGGCGGCGTGCTGGTCACCCACGGGAGCGCCACCCAATGGGCGGTGCGGAATGAATTGTTGAAGGTGGAAGCCGTGGCCGATAGCCAGCCCGAGCGGCCCGATGGGATGCCCCGTTACACCGACGCCGGCGCCGACCGCGGTTCCCAGGTCATCGGTGGCACCATCTTCCGCACCGAGATCGATACCTCGCATCCCCTCTTCTACGGCTACCGGCGCGGTACCCTGGCCACCTTCCGCGACCACGACTACATGATGAAGGTGCCCGACAACCGCTATGCCGCACCCATGCGCTATACCGACGCGCCCCTGGTGAGCGGTTATGTGAGCAAACCCCAGCTCGAACGCCTGGGCGGCACGGCCGCCGTGGTGGTGGGCTCGGTGGGCGCCGGCCGGGTGATCGGCCTGGCAGACAACCCCGTGTTCCGGGCCTTCTGGTTCGGTACCGACAAGATCCTGGCCAACGCCGTCTTCTTCGGCGCCACCATCGACGGCTCTACGACCGTCCGCTGAGGGCTTCGGCCCAGGCCCGGAGCTGGTCCAGCCGGTACAACCCGGAGTTGTGGCCGTCTTCCCAGGTGAACTGGAGCGCGTAGCCCCCCATGGGCTGCGCGCCCCGCACCGTGCGCCGTTTGAGCGGCGTTCCACGGAACACGTCCAGGTCCACCGGCGCACCCATGTGCTCGTGGCCGCCCTTGCACATCACGCAGGGGCAGGCCCGGCGCAGGCCGTCCATCGGGAACGCGAAACGGAACCCGTCGCTCCAGGTGCAGGTGATCGTCTGGGCGTCCTGTTCCACGGTCACACCCGTTAGCGTTGGGGCCATGTTCATGATATTTTCAAGATACGACCGCATGGAACCCTGTTACCGCACCGAATGGATGGGTCCTTTGGGACCCATGGAGATCCTCGCCACCCGCACCGGAGTGGCCTGGGTCGGATTTCGGCCGCCGCCCGACGACTGGTGCGCCCGCCACGGCCTCGAGCCCGCACCGGCGGGGAGCGCCTGCCCCCATCTGGAGGCCGCCCGCATCCAACTGCTGCAGTATTTCGACAAGGGCAGCCGCCGGTTCTCCCTGGAACTGGACCTGAGGGGGACCGACTTCCAGGTCGCCGTTTGGAAAGGCCTGCTGGACATCCACTACGGCGAAACCATCAGTTACGAGGCCTTCGCCGACCGCCTGGGCGACCCGGCCGCCATCCGGGCCGTGGCCGCCGCCAACAGCCGCAACCCGGTATCGGTGGTGGTGCCCTGCCATCGGGTGGTCGGCAAAGACGGCTCCCTCACCGGGTATGCCGGCGGGCTGCACCGCAAGGAATGGCTCCTGCGCCACGAGGGGGCGCCCGGCTTCGGGCAGACCTCCTTGTTCCGGGTGTGACATGAGCTGACACCGGCCGGGGTTATTTTACCGGTATGGACTTCCTGCTACCCCTGTTCGCCGCCGCCCTGGGCGCCGCGGCCGCCTGGTTCGCCGCCCGCGCGGGGGCCGACCGCCGTACCGCCGCCGCCCTGGCCACCCTCAAAGACCAGCATGCCGAGGCCCTGCGCCGGGCGGAGGCCGACCTGGCCGGTGCCCGGGCCGATGTCCGCAACGCGACCGACCGGGCCGACCGGGCCGAAAACGAGCTGGGCGCCCTGCGCACCCGCCACGAGGCCGACCGGGAGAAACTGGCCGCCCTGGAGCGCGAGCACGAGACCCTGAGCGGGCGCCTGCAGACCGAATTCGAGAACCTGAGCACGCGCATCCTGGAGCAGAACGCCAAAAAATTCGCCGAGCAGAGCCAGGCCAACCTGGCCGGCGTGCTCGATCCCCTCAAGGTCCGCATCGGCGAGTTCCAGGAACAGGTGAAGGCCGCCTACGACACCGAACTGCGGGAGAAGGCGAGTCTGAAGGAACAGATCAACCAACTGGCCGGCCTCAACCGGGAGATGTCCCTCGAGGCCCAGAATCTGGTGAAGGCGCTCAAGGGCGAATCCAAGACCCAGGGGAATTGGGGGGAAATGATCCTGGAGCGGGTGCTGGAGCGGTCGGGCCTGACCAAGGGCTCCGAATACGACACCCAGCAGGGGTACAAGGAAACCGGGACGGGGCGCACCGTCTTTCCGGACGCCGTGGTCAAGCTGCCCCAGGCCAAGCACATCATCATCGACTCCAAAGTGTCGCTGGTCGCCTACGAGCGGCACGTGTCGGCCGAGGACGAGGCTGCGCGGGCGGCCGCCCTCAAAGAACATCTGGCCTCCATCCGCAGCCACGTGAAGGCGCTTTCCGGCAAGGAGTACCACAACCTGGAAGGCATGAACTCGCCCGATTTCGTACTGCTCTTCATCCCGGTGGAGCCGGCCTTCCTCACGGCCATCCAGGCCGACCCGGACCTGTACAACGAGGCCTTCGGGCAGGACATCATCATCGTGAGCCCCACCACCCTGCTGGCCACCCTGTCCACCATCAAGAGCGTGTGGAGGCAGGAATACCGGAACAAGAACGCCGAGGAGATCGCCCGTCAGGCGGGGGCGCTGCACGCCAAGTTCGTCGGGTTCCTGGGCGATTTCGACAAGGTGGGCAAACAGTTGGACCAGCTCCGCACCACCTTCGATGCGGCCGACAACAAGCTGCGCTCGGGCAAGGGAAACCTGGTGAGCGGGACCGCCAAACTCGAGAAACTGGGAGCCAAGGTGAAGGCGTCCAAAAGCCTGGCGGCCGTCGGAGAACCGGACTCCGACGCGGAAGATTCGGACGACTGACTACCCGCCCCCAGCCACCCGCTGCATGCGGGCGTCTTCCACGAAACGGGTGAAATCGGGGTCGCCGCCCAGGCGGTGGATGCGGAGGATGGAGCCGTCGGGGGCCAGCAGGATTTTGGCCGGCAGGAAGGGGACCCAATCGCTTTCCACCGGTCCCAGCCCTGTCCACGAAACAGGCTCCAGATCCCACCCCTGTCGGTTTCGCCACACCAACGCATCGCGCAGGTCGTTGCCCGGCGCCAGCCAGACGAGATGCCAATTCGCGGCAGCTTCGGTTCGGGCCCATTCGGTCATTTCAGAGATACAGGCACCACATTCCGAGGGCGGACTCACCAGCACCACGGTATTCAGATACGGATGCAGGGGTGTTCCAGCCGCTTGGAGGCGGTCTTTCCAGCGGGAGGCCGCATCGGCCGTCAGGTAGCTGGCATCCACATGGCCGTCGGGTCGGCAGGCACCGACCATACCCAAAGCCACGGCGATCGGAATCAGAAGGATGGGGGTCTTCATGTGCGTCAGTGGTAATCCCGTTTACGGAAAGACCATACCCATACGGGCGGTACGATAACGGCCCACACCGCCGCATAATAGAGCGGGGTGGCATGCAAAAAATCGCGTTCCAGCAAGAAATCGACCGAATTCCCCATCGCGGTCGGCACACGGAACAGCGCCACGAGGCGACCCAGTACCGGCCATCCGGTTTCAGGTGTGAATCCGCTGGAGGCCAGCTGGTTGGGCATTATCACAAACAGGAGCACCAGTACCGACAGGGCCGCCAAGGAATGGCGGACGTGCAGGTGTATGATTGAGAACAGCATGCCGAGCACCATCAGGTCTGCCAACCGGATCAATGCGGCCCATCCGAATGCGTAGGCGCTGGGGGCGGACAGGTGGAATTCCACCAGCATCGGAACCCAGGCGACTACCACATAGGGAAGCATGGCCAGATGGAGTGCGGCCGCATGATGCGCCCGCGAGGGGTGCCTCCCGATGCGCCAGGCCAGCAGATTCGGTTCCAGCAATTGCACGTGGGCCAGAGCGACCATTTGCAACACCAACAGATAGGACAGATACTCATGGAACCCGAAGAGGATGGTCCGATACTCCGGCGGAACGAGAAACGCCAGTACGATCACGATGACACCGGCGGCCGCCAACAACCAGGCGGTCAGGTTCCGGTTCAGGATGCGCGTCAGATAGACCAATTGTTTAGGCATACAACCTCCGATAGACCTCTTGCGGGTTTTCCCCTTCGCCGAGTACATGTCTGATCCGACCGGCCTGCAGGTAGAGCAACCGGTCGCTGGCCGAATCCAATTCGCCCAGGGTGTGCGAGCTGACCAGGGCATGCCGCCCCAACGACACCCAATCGCGCAGAAGCCCGACCAGCATTTCGCGGTCCAGCGGGTCCAATCCCTCGAAGGGTTCGTCCAGTAGCAGAATGCCCGGATCTCCGACCCAAGCCAACAGGATGCCCAATTTCCGACGCATGCCCTTGGAATAGGTCTTTACCGGTCGGTCCAGGTCAACCGCGAACCGTAACCGATGCACCACTTCGTTCACCCAATCGGGCGAACCCATGCCTTCCAGGTCTTGGTGCCAGTTCACCCAGGTCCTACCGGTCACATGCACAGGAACCACGGTGGTGTCGGTTTGGAAACCCACCTTGGGATAGGGTTCCGCCCAGGTACGGGAGCCCCGGTCGGGAATCAGGGTGCCATTGACCACATGCAGCAAGGTGGTTTTTCCGGATCCGTTGGGCCCTACCAGACCGGTAACGGCACCCTTTTCCAAGGACAGATGGATATCGTCCAGGGCGGTTCTGCCACCGAAATCCTTCCCGATGCCTTTCAGGCACAACAGCTCATTCGACATGGAGGCGACGGATATGTAGGGTTTCGGGGTTGAACAGATGCAGGGTGTCGTTCACGGCGTGGGGTATGCCCATCAACCGGGGAATTTCGATTCGGCCGGCTACCGACCCATCCTCCCGGAAGCATAGGATCCGTCGGGCCGCGCCGGGTTCGGACCGATCCAGACGGGTGGCTCCCGAGATCAGACAGGCCGATCCACCCACGAAAAAGGCGGCATGGTGCATTTTGTAGGTCGGCATGGACACCGGCCCCACGCTGACCATCGGGTTGTCGGTCGGCACATCCGGATTCATCCCTTTGACCCACACGCCCTCGGCCGATCTCAACCAGATCTCCGGCCCGAACAGCGCCGCCGCCACCGCTCGGCCCGAAACCGGATCGGAGGCGAGCAGGATGCCGGTCTTGCTGATGTGGGATACCGGTTCCTGGTGTTCGGCCACCGCCGCGGTTCCTTCCATGCGGCCCAGGATCAGCATGGCCGGATCGAATTCATGATGGACCCAACGGTCTCCGCCCAATGGTTTCATGATGAAGGTGTTTTGGGGATACTCGGTCCGCCCTTGGAATGCCAATCCGGGTCCGAACCGGAGCATGGAGGGCGGTTGGTCGTCGAACACGTGGGTGGTGCCCCCGATGACCATCATGTCCTTGGGTTGGGCCAGTTCGCCCGGCCCCCGGCCCGACGACTCCCTCGAGTGGACGGCTCCGGTAGCCGGGTGGTACTCGGTGATCAGGGTGCGTTTCGGATCCAGGAACAGGTAGCGGCCATCCGCATAGGCGTAGATCCGGTAGTCGGCTTCGGGTATCGCCGCCACGGATACGGAATCCAGTTCGGTAGCCACCAGAACCGGGATGTCTCCGGTCGTTTCGGGGGCCGTGCATGCGCCAACGGCGACCAGGAGCGGCAACAGGTGGAGGTGTTTCATATTCGGCTGATTTCGGGGTGCGAATGGAAACCGGCCGGAGGCGAACCTCCGGCCGGATGAGGGGTCATTCCCAGAAGACGAGAAGCTTTTTGACCAGCGTCAGGTAGCAATCGGCCAGGCATGCCGATCCGAGCAGCGTCCAGTTGTCATAGGTCCGGATGCAGGACTCGGAACACTGGGCCCAAATCAGGAAATCTCCATTCTCATCGTGAGAGGCCTTGGGAGCCGTGGAGGTTCCGCCTTGGGCGAATGCGCCGCCGGCGAGGGCGGCCGTGAGGGCGAGGGTCATGAGGGCTTTTTTCATGGGGGTTTGTCTCCGTGATTGAGGGGTTTCAACGATGCCCGGAGCGTAGGAGGAGGCTACGAAAGGCCGCCTTGCGGAGTCAAGGCCAATCGTTCCTAAAAAAATTTCACATCGGCGCGTCAGGTAAGGCGCCGAGCCGCCTTATAGGGGTAAGGGCAAGCACCGCCCGAATCCCCAACCAAGGTCATCATGAATAGGAGCTCGATATGAAATCGTCATCTGTCATCGACATGCATCAAGCCACCCTGCACCTCCGCCGCCATTTCACGGATATCCGGACGGTCGGCGATTGGGCCGCCCGCATGGGCTACCAACGGACGGAGTTCTCGCGCATGTTCAAGAAGGTCCATCGGCAAGCCCCGAAAGAAGCGCTGATCCAGATCCGGACATCCATGCTGCTGCTGTTTCTGGTTCAGAACCCCACGTTGAAGCACTATGAGGTGGCCCGCACGTTCGGGCTGCGCGACGAGAAGGCGCTCTACGACTACCTGAAATACCACCGGGACCACAGTCCCACGGAGCTCAAAGCGGCTTGGTTAAGAACCGCATCGGGCAGTCCCCGTCCGTGAAGCCGCTGCGCCGGTAGAGGCGGTCGGCGGGGTTGTCGTCCCGCACTTCGAGGGTGATCTTGCCGCAGCCCCGGGCCCGGGCTTCGGCTTCCACCCCGGCCAGCAGGGCCGCACCCACGCCCCGCCCCCGCGCTTCGGGCACTACGGCCAGGTCGTGGATGTTGACCAGGGGCCTGCCGCTGAAGGTGCCGTACCCGGTGAAACAGTTGGCCACGCCCAGGGCTTCGCCCGTGTCGCTTTCGGCCAACAGGCTGAAGGCCCCGGGCCAGGCGGGCAGGTCGCGCCGCAGTCGGTCTTTCACGTCCTCGGGCAGGGGCCTGCCCCCGCCCATGGGATCCTGCGCGTAGGCGTCGGTGACGGCGATGACCGCTTCCAGGTCGGCGGGGTTCCGGTAGTCGGCCAGGCGGATGCGCATGGGTCAGCCGGTTTTGTACACGTACAACTGCTGCGCGCCCACGGCTTCCACGGCCTGGTTGAGGGCGTACTGGCTGTCGAACAGCACGATGGGGTTGCCGTCCATGTCGTAGGTGACGTGCGTGCTGTAGGCCCGGCTCAGTTTGGCGATCACGGCATCATCCTTCGGCAACCATCGCGCGGTGAAGTAGGGCACCCCGCTGAGCAGAATCTGCACGTTGTATTCGGCGGCCATGCGGTGCTGCACCACTTCGAACTGCAAGGCACCCACGGTGCCCAGCAACAGCTCGTTGCCCACGCCCCCCGGCACCTCGAACACGTGCACCACGCCTTCCTCGCTGAGCTGCTGCAGGCCGTCGCGGAAGGCCTTGCGTTTCATGGGGTCTTTGGCCTGCGCCTTCATGAAATGTTCGGGCGAGAACAGGGGTATCACGTCGTACCGCACGGGCTGCTTCTCGTACAGGGTGCCCCCTATGCGGAACCCGCCCGGGTTGAACAGGGCCAGGATGTCGCCGGGGTAGGCGGTCTCGATGGCGGCCCGCTCGTCGCCCATGAGGCTGTGGGGCGTGGCCAGTTTGATCTTCTTGCCCAGGTTGCTCACGGTCACTTCCATGCCCTTGCGGAACACGCCCGAGGCCACCCGCACGAAGGCGGTGCAATCGCGGTGGTCGGGGTTCATGTTGGCCTGCAGTTTGAAGATGAACCCGCTGAAGGGTTCGTCGAGGGCGCGGGCCTGGCCGCTGTCGGCCGGGTAGGTGCGCGGACTCGGCGCCAGATGGCGGAAATGCTCGAGGAAGAGGTCCAGCCCGAAGTTGTTCAAGGCGCTCCCGAAGAAGACGGGGGTCACGCCGCCGGTGGCGAAGGCCTCGCGGTCCATGCCGACGAAATCGCCTTCGATCAGACTCAGCACGTCTTCGGTATCGGCGCGGTCGCTGGCGTTCAGGTGGCATTTGGCCAACCCTTCGGCCAGGGGGAGGATTTCGGCGTCGGCCCGGCGGGCGCCGTGCTCCACTTTGGCGTACCGGTGCAGTTCGCCGGCGCGGATGTCGTACACGCCCTCGAAGCCCTGCCCGTAGCCGATGGGCCAGGTGGCCGCCACGGCCCGCAGGCCCAGCTTGTTCTCGATGTCGCTGAGTACTTCCAACGGCGCCAGGCCCGGCCGGTCGCATTTGTTCACGAAGGTGATGATGGGAATGCGCCGCAATTTGCAGACCTGGTAGAGCTTTTCGGTCTGCTCTTCCACCCCCTTGGCCACGTCGATCACCATGAGGGCGCAGTCGGCCGCCACCAGGGTACGCAGGGTGTCTTCCGAGAAGTCTTTGTGGCCCGGGGTATCCAGCAGGTTGTACTGGATGCCGTCTTTTTCGAACCGGAGCACGGAGCTGGTCACGGATATGCCCCGCTCCTGCTCTATGGCCATCCAGTCGGAGGTGACACCCCTGCTGGCCTTGCGCGCTTTTACGGCGCCGGCTTCGCGGATGGCCCCACCGTAGAGCAGCAGCTTTTCGGTGAGGGTGGTCTTGCCGGCGTCGGGGTGGGAGATGATGGCGAAGGTGCGCCGTTTCTCCGCTTCGGAAAGGATGGAATGGGCGGAAACGGGAGACATGTCAACGGCCTTGCTGGGCCCGTTCGATGAACAGTTGGTTGTCGATGGTGGGCCGCTTGTCGGTATTCGCCAGTTCGATAACGGTACCGTAGGCGGTGCGCAGGCGCAGGGCCATGGCCTCGTAGGCGATCTTGTGCGATTCGTCGCCCGGGCGGTGGTAGTCCTCGTGCAGCCCGCTGAAGAAGAAGGCGAAGGGCACGCCCAAACGGCCGAAGTTCCAGTGGTCGCTGCGGCGGTAGATCTGCTGGGGATCGTTGATGTCGTTCAGGGCCGGATCCAAGCTGAGGCGGCCGGTGCGATTGTTGGCGGACCGCAGAAGCGAATCGAGATGCGAACTTACCAGCTCCGACCCGATCAGATAGATGTAGTTGGTGTCGGCCCGGTCGCGATGGGCCTGGTCGATGCGGCCCACCATGTCCAGGTTGATGGCGGCGATGGTGGAATCGATGCTCCGGGTGGGGTTGTCGCTGAAGTAGCGGCTGCCAAGCAGTCCGCGTTCCTCGGCGGAAACGTGCAGGAACAGCACGCTGCGGCGCGGGCCATACCCGGCGGCACGGGCTTGTTGCAGGGTTTCGGCCAGGATCATGAGGCCGGTGGTGCCGCTGGCGTTGTCGTCGGCGCCGTTGTGCAGGCTGTCGCCCCGGGCGTCGGCCCGGCCTATGCCCACGTGGTCGTAGTGGGCCATGACCACCACGTATTGGCCTCTGAGGGCGGGATCGCTGCCCTCCACAACGGCCACCACGTTGCGCGATTTGAGCAGGTCGGCCCCGGCGGGCGCGGATGTGGGCGCTTGCAGGCTCCAGCGACGGTTGGCCCGCGCCAGCTCGAAGGGTTGGAACCAGGTGCCGTCCACCCCGGCCGGCGTGGCGCCGATGCGGGTGTACCAGGCGGCGAGGTAGTCGGCCGCCTTCCATTCTTCGGGGGAGCCGGTATTGCGGCCTTTCATGCTGTCGTGGGCGAGGGCGGTCAGAATGGGACGGATGCGCTCGGCGGTGATGCTTTCGGCCAGGGCATAGGCCTTGTCGGTGCGTTCCTTAGAACCGAGCACCCGCTCGGCGGGCTTGCAGGAGAAGGCCGCGAGGCCGATGAGGACGATGGAGAGAAGACGGGTCATGCGGGAACGGTTTCGGATAGGGTGGGAAGGTCGAGATGGAAATCGGTGGGGTGGTCGCCCAGGTACAGGTGGAGTTTGCCCTCGCGGATCATCTCCAGCACGGCCAGGAAGGTGACCACGATGGTGAGACGGTCGGCCGCCTCGGCGATGAGGGCGGCGAAGGGCTGGCGGCCTTCACGCCGCAAAAAGGCCAGGATGCGTTTTTCCTGCTCTTCGATGGAGGTTTTGACGGATTCCACCCGGTGCACGGGCTTTTCTTTGGTGGGCGCGAGCATCACCTGGCGGTAGGCGGCGATGAGGTCGTACAGGGTGAGCTCCTTGAGCCATTCTCCCGATGCGGGATCGGCATCCACCTGGTCGGCGCTGGTGTCGCCCCGGGTGTAGCGCAGGCGTTCGGCGTCGTCCATCAGGCGGAGCTCATCGCCCATTTCCTTGAAGCGTTTGTACTCGAGCAGGCTCTGCACCAGCTCGTAGCGGGGATCGTCCTCCTCCAGGCCCTCGATGCCGTCGCCGTCGGCTTCCTCGCGGGGGAGCATCATGCGGGCCTTGATGGACATCAGCGTACCGGTCATGTAGATGAATTCGGCGGCCACACCCAGGTCGAGCTCCTCCATCAGATGGAGATACTCGAGGAACTGGTCGGTGATGTAGGCGATGGGGATGTCGTAGATGTCGAGCTCGTCCCGTTTGATGAAAAACAGGAGGAGGTCGAGCGG
>JANJTJ010000136.1 GCA_024711145.1 Balneolales bacterium | reverse complement strand
GAAGAAACTGTCGAGCGTGCCGAGCCGCAGCCGGTGCAGCGCGTAGGCCATCGCGCGCAGCAGCCGGCGGAAATCCTCGCGCCCGAGTTCCGGCCGCCCGATCTCATGCGCGAGCTTGTTCGCTGCTTAGGCGTCGTCCGCGGCGGCGGCGAGCTTGCCGAGGATGCCGTCGAAGAATTCGCCCGCCGCCTTGCGCGTGAAGGTCAGCGCGACGATCCGCTCCGGCGCGGCGCCGGCGGCGAGCAGAGCGATGAACCGGTTCGTCAGCCGGAAGGTTTTTCCCGAGCCGGCCGAGGCGAGGATCATGACGAGGCGCGGCGCGATCACGGCGTCACCTCCCAGGCGATGCTGTCCGCCGCGCCGCGGTGGAAGAGCGCGGCGAAATCGTCCTGCTCCGGCCGGATGTCCTCGTTCGGCGGCCAGAACTTTCCCGCACGCACCGCCGCCGCGATCTCCTCCGCGCACCGCAGCGCGGCGGCGTGCAGGTCCGGCGGATAATCGTCCCACGCCGCCAGCGCGGTCGACGCCGCGGCCTTGGGCAGGTTGAAATAGCCGCAGGCCGCGCGACCTTCCGCGCCGGGCAGCGCGAGCGGCAACGCGTGCAGGTAGAGCGGGAGTTGCAGGTCGATCCACTGGCGTTCGCGTCCGTCGACCGTCACGCGCGCCCAATCCGGCGTGTCGTCGCGCGGCGCGGCGAGATGCGCGTCGAGCGGGCGCTTCGGCGTGTCGGAGGTCTTGTAATCAATCACGCGCCACGCGCCGGTCTCCGCATGGCGGTCGATGCGGTCGATGCGGCCGCTGAGAATCAGGCCGCCGAAGTCGATCTGGAACGGCCGTTCGACGGCATGGATCACCCAACCCGCGGCGCGCTCCGCGGCCTGCACGCGCGCGGCGGCGCGCAACCGCTGGCGCGCCGACTCGAGCTGCGCGACGAGCGGCACGGCCGGCGTCGGACCGAAGCGCGCGACGGCGACGCGGTCGAACTCCGCGACGAGAAAATCCGCCAGCGCGCGCTCGTCCGTGCAGTCGCGCCACGCCGCGTCGGCGAGTTTCTCGAGCGGATCGTGACAGAGCGACCCGAAGTCGAACACGTCCAGTTCGCGCTTCTCCGCATCGACCGCCTCCATGCCGAGAACGTGCTGCAGGTAAAAGCGGAAGGGGCACGCG
>JANJTJ010000028.1 GCA_024711145.1 Balneolales bacterium | reverse complement strand
GGGATGCTCCAGCGGGCGTCGTAGGCGAGGGTGTCGATGAGCACGGCGCTCCTGCTGCGGATGCCCAGCGCACCCCGAGTTTTCAGGAAGGTGGGCAGCCCCGGCACGATGTGGTAGCCGCCGGGGGGCAACTCCACGGGCACATGGAATCCCGCCAGGGGCTCCTCCCGGGGGATGCGGGTGGTGTTCAAGGCCCAACCCGCCAGGTCCAGGGGTTCGGCCGAGGCATTATGCCATTCCACCCACCGCTCCGTGCCCTGCAGCCGGAATTCGTTGAGCACCACGGTGCGCCAGGCGGCTTCCGCATACCGGATGCGGACCGAATAGGTAGGTACCTGCGCCGGGTTGCCGAAGAAATCGCGCACCTGCGTCAGATCTATGGTGGCTACCGAATCGGCGAACGGCCCGAAGATCCGCCATTCCGAACCGTCGTCGAGGGCTTCGGAAAAGCGGATCGCCAGGCGGCCGTCGGGGGAAAGGGCATGTCGGATGGGACGCGGGCCGTCTTGGTCGGTGGGGGCCGCATTGGGCAAGCCTGGCGAGTAGCCGGGCACCCAGTTCGCCAGGGAGGAGGCCGGCGCCGACCACGACCTCCGCTCGAAGGCCGTGCCCCGGCCCCAGACGGAGGGGTCGTACGCCACCTGGTCCACCAACGCCCCGGCCGCGTCGAACAGCCGCACTTCGTCGGGACTGGCCCGGTTGTAGGGCGGAAACCGGGGCATGCTCCGGTACGCGCCCGGCCCCGCGCGGGCCGCCAATGCCGCGGAGTCGGCCGCGAGCACCAGATACGCCCCGGGATGCAGGAGGAGCGGGGCCGTGGCGATGGGGCGGGCTGTCTCGCCCGATACCTGCCGCCGTTGCAGCCGCCACCCGTTCAGGTCGACAGGCACCGTACCTATGTTGACCACCTCGACATAGGACGGCCACCCATCGACCGGATCGGTATTCACCTCGTTGATGACCAGGATTTGGAACAGCAGGATCCACATGGGGCGCGGGGGAAAAACAAGAACCGGGAGATTCCTCCCCCGGCTCCTCGATGGACTTAGGTCGTTTCAACACCAGACAAGGATATAGAGGCGCCTCGGGCCCTTACCTGACACCGGTTTTTCCGATTCCGGAACGGTTCCCATAAAAAAAGCCCCTGGGAGGGGTCCCAGGGGCTTTTCATACATCCGTTTTCAGGAGCTCAGGGTTTGGCCGGCGATACCGACTTCAGGAAATAATATCCCATCAGACCCGACAACAAGGACCCGAGGATGATGCCCATACGTTCGTCGAAGAGGCCGGCGGTGGCCACCGGATCGAAGGCCAGGCTTCCGATGAACAGCGACATGGTGAACCCGATGCCGCAGATGATGGCCGCACCATAGAGCTGTTTCCAGCTTACGTCGCCCGGCAGGGCCGCCAAGCCCAGTTTCACGCCCAGCCAGCAGAAGATGGCGATACCGATCTGTTTCCCGAGGAACAATCCGGCGGCGATACCCAGGGAAACCGGATGCAGCAGGAAATCCATGCCCACACCGGCGAACGACAACCCCGAGTTGGCGAAGGCGAAGACCGGTAGGATGAAATAGATGACCCCGCCATGCAGGCTGTGCTCCAGGTCGCGCAGGGGCGAATGCTCCTTGTTCTTCGGGTCGCGCATGGGAATGAAGATGGCCAGGGCCACACCGGCCAAGGTGGCATGTACGCCCGATTTCAGCACCGCTACCCACATGATGAGTCCCAACAGGATGTAGGGCAGGAAGGCCGTGGTTCCCCGCTTGTTCAGCCACCACAGGAAGGGCATGACCGCAAAGGCCACCGCCAGGGAGCCCAACGACAGCTCGCTGGTGTAGAACAAGGCGATGATGATGATGGCACCCAGGTCGTCGAAAATGGCCACCGACACCAGGAAGACCTTGAGCGCCACGGGAACCCGGTCGCCGAGCAGGGAGAGCACGCCCAGGGCGAAGGCGATGTCGGTGGCGGCCGGAATGGCCCAGCCGTTCATGGCCACCGGGTCGCCCCAGTTGAAGGCCACATAGATGAGCGCGGGTACCAACATGCCGCCCACGGCGCCGATGGCCGGAAGCATCACGTTCTTGATGTTGGAAAGCGCCCCTTCCAGCATTTCCCGTTTCAGTTCGAGGCCGACCAGCAGGAAGAAGACGGCCATGAGCCCGTCGTTGATCCAGAGCAGGAGATTCTTGTCGATGTCCAAGGCCCCGATGCGTACCTGCACGGGGGTGTTCAGCCAAGCCTCATACCACGCGGATAGTGGTGAATTGGCTACGATCATGGCGAGGATGGCGGCGACTCCGAGGAGGATGCCGCCCGCCGCCTCGGAATGAAGGAGTTTTTTAAGGGCTTGCATATGTGGTTGATTTTATGGGAGGCGTGAAAATAACCATGCCGATGCCTTCCGCTTCGTAAAAACGGGTGAAATCGGACGGAGTCGAACTTGACAACTTGTCCGGATGGGGACTACTTTCCCATCATGCTACCCAAACAAATGACCGTGGGAGAGCTGAAAGCCCGGTTCTCGGATGTCCTCAAGGAGATCGAAGCCGGCCAGACCATAGAAGTGGTCTATGGTCGGTCCAAAAAACCGGTGGCCCTGCTCACGCCGCCTCCCAAGCCACCTCGAAAATGGCGGACGGCGGGCGCACTGGCTCACCATGGACCCGTGATTTTCGCACCCGATTTCAAAATGTCCGCGGAGGAACTCATTGGTCTTGATTGACACCCAATGCCGATATCTGGAACTGATCTCGTCCGATGATCGGATGGCCGCCTTCGAACCCTTCGGATTGAGGCGCTACCTCATCCAGGATTCCGGCTTCATGACCAACGAGGAAATCGCCGCCTACAACGCGATGGCGGCGGCCGAGGCCCCCTAAACCACCTTGGTCTTCCAGCGGCCGGTGGAGAACCACCACATGGCCATGAGGCCCAGCAGGCTCTCGCCGGTCACGATGGCCCAGAACACCCCGTCCTCGCGCCAGCCCAGCTCGTGGGCCAGGTAATAGGCGAGGGGGATTTCGACCACCCAGAACCCGATCAGATTGATGATGGTGGGACTCACCGTGTCGCCCGCGCCGTTCAGCGATTGGGCCATCACCATGCCCATGCCGTAGATCAGATACCCCAGGCAGATGATCTTCAGACAGCGCACGCCCACGGCGATCACTTCGGGGTCGGCGGTGAACCAGCTCATCATGCTGCCGGCGAAAAGGTAGTACCCCGCGCCCACCACCACCAGGAACACGGTGTTGATGCCCCCGCAGAGCCAGGCCGAATACGCGGCACGGTCCGGGTTGCCGGCCCCCAGGTTCTGCCCCACCAGGGTGGCGGCCGCGTTGCTCATGCCCCAGCTGGGCAGCAGCGAGAAGATGAAGATGAGGATGGCGATGGTGTAGCCGGCCAGCACCTGGCTGCCGAATTCGGCCAGGATGCGGATGAGCACCACCCAGCTGGCCGTGCCGATGAGCATCTGCCCGATGCCGCCCAGAGACAACCGGATCAGCGATTTCACGATGCCCC
>JANJTJ010000101.1 GCA_024711145.1 Balneolales bacterium | reverse complement strand
TCCGAAATCACCATGCCGCTATTGGTGAAGGATACCCTGCGCGATCTGGTGGCCAACGCCCGCAAATACACGCCGCCTGGTGGTCGCATACTGGCCGGGGTAACCCGCCAGCGCGGCTTGCTGAAATTCGTGGTTCAGGATTCGGGCATCGGAATTCCGAAGGAGGAGATCCCGAACGTGACCCGCTATGGCTACCGGGCTACCAACGTCGGCACCATCCGCACCATGGGCGGTGGGTACGGCCTGACCAAGGCCGCTTGGGTGGCGCGCAAGTTCGGCGGCACCCTGGAAATCGAATCGGACCGCGGTGCCGGAACCCGCGTGGAATTGCGGATTCCGGCGCGGGACCCGGCTTAAGGCAACAGACGGATCAATTGCCCGCTGGACTCCACCAGCAGGTAGAGGTACCCGTCGGGCCCCTGGCGCACATCACGCACCCGGCCTATGCCGGTCAGCAGGGCTTCGTGGGCTACGGCACGGTCGCCCTGCATGTCCACCCGGTACAGATCGGTGAACGCCAACGACCCGGCCAACACATCCCCATTCCATCCGGGGTACTTGTCGCCCGATACGAAGGTCAGGCCGGAAGGACCGATACTGGGTTTCCACATCCAAACGGGTTGCTCCATGCCGGCCCGGGCGGTGTCGTCGGTGATGATGGAACCGTTGTAGTTGATGCCGTAGCTGATGGCCGGCCACCCGTAATTGAGGCCTTTGCGGATGTGGTTGAGCTCGTCGCCACCCATGGGACCATGTTCGGTTGCCCAGATCTCGCCGGTTTCGGGATGGACCGTCATGCCCTGGATGTTCCGGTTGCCATGGGTCCAGATCTGGGGCCAGGCACCGGCCGTACCCACGTAGGGGTTGTCTTCGGGCACGCGGCCATCATCATGGATGCGGAAGACCTTGCCCGCCGCATTGGTCAGCGATTGGGCATCCTCCATGCGCCCACGGTCCCCGATGGAGAAATAGAGGTAACCGTCGCGGTCGAACACGATGCGGCTTCCGAAGTGCTGGCCACGCCCGCTGGCCGGCCCACCTGTGAAAAGCGTGAGGGTGTCCGTGAGGGCGGTTCCATCGAACACCGCACGCATCAACGCCGTGTGGGCACCCCCATCCATCGGTTTCGAATAGGTGAGATAGATGAAGCGGTTTTGCTCGAAATCCGGGTGCAAGGCCACTTCCAGCAGCCCGCCCTGACCCCTCGACCATACCTCGGGCAGGCCGCGCACCGGTTCGGCCCGCAGGATGCCGTTCTCGATGACCCGCAGGTTTCCTCCCCGCTCGGTCACCAGTACCGTGCCGTTCGGAAGGAAGGCCATGGACCAGGGGAAGGTCAATCCCTCGGTGACTACCTGGGTGCGGAAGGTCATGGCTTGGGTTTCGACGGGCTGCGAGGCCGGCAATCCGGTATCGAAGTAGCCGACGGTGGTCGGGGTGGCCGGTGGCTGGCAGGAGGCCAGCAGGATGGAGAGAAGCAATGTGGTTCGCATGCCGACAAACTACCAAGCACCTGTGGAATTTTTTCCGGAAGAAACGGGGTGGTACAAGATTTTTGAAAGGTTTAATAACCCTTTCATGCCTTTATCTCCTGCGCCCCCTGAGTCAAAAAACATGTACCTCGTTCCGGATTTTATTTCGGAACGAAAGTCGTTGCTTTCATTGGGGTTACGTGCCGAACATGGAGCCATGCAACATCGTGATCTCACCTCCTCCATCCTCCGGGCCGCCTTCAAGGTCCATTCCCAGTTAGGCCCCGGCCTGCTCGAGTCGGCCTACACGGCCTGCCTCGAATACGAACTCGTGCGCAGCGGCCATACCGTCTTCAAAGAGGTCATGGTCGAAATCGCCTATGATGATCTGCTGATTCCGGCTTATCGCATGGATCTGCTGGTCGACTCGAAGGTGATGATCGAGGTGAAGTCGGTGAAGGAGCTCAACGACCTTCATCTGGCCCAGGCCATCACGTATGTGAAATTGGGCAAAGCGGACCTGGGCCTGCTCATCAATTTCAACGAGCGCAACCTGCGAACCGGCATCAGACGCATCCACCGGGGGTCGGCTTATGCCAAAGCCGATGTGCCGGCCATGGATCCCATCACGATTTATGGAGAGGCGGAAGAGCCGGATGAGGAGCCGCCTGTCGTGTTCCACTAGGAGGCGAAGGCATTTTCAACTTAGGGGGCGCTTGAGGGAAAGGCTTTTTTATGGGCTGACGCCTGATATCCGTCAGCTGTCAGCTGTCTGCCGATTCGCGCGCCATCCCTAAAATTGATCCTTCGCCTCCCGCGCCTTCTAGGTTGAAGAAAAACCTTTCCCTCCCGCGCCTCCTAGGTTGAAGAAAAACCTTTCCCTCCCGCGCCTCCTAGGTTGAAGAAAAGCCTTTCCTCAAGCGCCTTCTAAGTGAATAAAAAACCTAGTTCACCTGAACCGTAAGGCGGTCATTCTCAACCCGGACTTTCGCCAGGGATCCCTTGGGCAGGGTGCCTGCCAGCAGCAGATCCACCAAGGGGTCTTTCAGGTGTTCCTGGATGGTACGGGCCATGGGCCGAGCGCCGAAAGCGGGGTCGTAGCCCTTGTCGGCCAACCACTCGCGCGACTCGGCGTCCACGTCCAGCACCAGGTGTTTTTCGCGGAGTTGGGCGGCGAGCTCGGTCAGGAATTTGCCCACGATGCGTAGGATGAGGCCGCGGTCGAGTGGGCGGAACATGACGATGGCATCGAGGCGGTTGCGGAATTCGGGCGTGAACTGGCGTTTGATGGCGGGCATGGCGTCGCCTGAGCCGATACCGCCGGAGAATCCGATACCGCCTTTGGCCAATTCGGCCGACCCGATGTTGCTGGTCATGATCAGGGTCACATGCCTGAAATCGGCTTTGCGGCCGGTGTTGTCGGTGAGGGTGGCATAATCCATCACCTGCAGCAGGATGTTGTAGATGTCGGGGTGGGCTTTTTCGATCTCATCGAGCACGAGCACGGCATGCGGGTTCCGGCGTATGGCATCGGTGAGCAAGCCACCCTGTTCGAAACCCACATATCCGGCCGGGGCACCGATCAGACGGCTCACGGTGTGTTTCTCCATGTATTCGGACATGTCGAAGCGCAGCAGTTCGACACCCGATACCTCGGCCAGGGCTTTGCTGAGTTCGGTTTTGCCCACGCCGGTGGGTCCGGTGAACAGGAAGGAACCGACCGGGCGGGTGGGGTTTCCCAAGCCGGCGCGGCTGCGTTTGATGGCTTTGGCCACGGCGCGGATGGCGTCATCCTGCCCGAAAACCCGTTTGCCCAATTCGGATTCAAGGTCCAGCAGGGCGCTGGTGTCGTCTTTGCCCAAGCGGGCTACGGGGATGCGTGCCATGCGGGCCACCAGGGTTTCCACATCGGCTACCTGTACCTGGCGGCGGGTGCGTTTGGCCAAAGACACCCGCGCACCGACCTCGTCGAGCACGTCGATGGCTTTGTCGGGCAGGCGGCGGTCGTTGAGGTAGCGGGCGGCCAGGCGGACCGAGGCTTCCACGGCCGGTGCCGTGTAGGTGACCCCGTGGTGCGATTCGTAGGCCGTTTTCAAGCCGTTGAGGATGCGGATGGCGTCGGCTTCGGATGGTTCGGGTACTTCGATGGTCTGAAAGCGTCGGGCCAGGGCGCGGTCGCGTTCGAACACGTTCTTGAATTCGTCGTGGGTGGTGGCTCCCACGCATTTGATGGTACCGGCCTGGAGGGCGGGTTTGAGCAGGTTGGAGGCATCCATCACCGAGTTGCCGGCGGCGCCGGCGCCCACCATCATGTGGATTTCGTCGATGAACAGGATGGTTTTCTCCAAACGGGCCAGTTCGGCAAGTACCGATTTCATGCGTTCCTCGAAATCGCCGCGGTACCGGGTACCGGCCACCAGGGAGCCCAGGTCGAGGGCGAACACGCGGTATCCTTTCAGGCGGGTGGGTACGTCTTCGCGGGCGATGCGCTGGGCCAGCCCTTGGGCGATGGCGGTTTTGCCCACGCCCGGGTCGCCCACATACAGGGGGTTGTTCTTGGTGCGGCGGCAGAGCACCTCGATGGTGCGTTCCACCTCCAATTCGCGGCCGATCAGGTTGTCGAACCCGCCGTTCCGGGCCCGCTCGGTCCAGTCTTCGGTGTAACGGGCCAAAACCGACCCGGCCTTGCGTACCGGCTGGAAATCGTCATCGTCCTCGTCGCCCGAGCCGTCATCGACGAAATCGAATTCGCTGAAATCGATGGAATCATCCCGGTTGGGACGGATGCCGTGCGAGACGAATTCCAGCAGGTCCAGCTTTTCCAGGCCTTGTTTGCGCAGGAAATGCACCGCGTAGGATTCGGGCTCGGCCCAGAAGGCGATGAGCAGGTCGCCCAGGCCGATTTCGGGTTGGTCGGCGGCTTGGGCATGGGCAACGGCCTGCTGGATCACCCGGCGCAGGGCGATGGTGTGCTCGGGTTCCTGGACGTTGTCGTCCATGAGTTCGAGGCCGGCATAGTAGCTTTCCAGATCCTGGGTGAGCAGGTTGGCGTCGATACCCAGTTCCTTGAGCAATTCGCCGCCCTGTTCGTCGAGCAGGATGGCGTGCAGCACGTGCTCCAGCCCCAGGTAGGTATGCCGGGAGAGGCGGGCCATATGCCAGGCGTTGCGGAGGACGGTATCGACTTCGGGGCGGATCATGCGGGTTCCAGGTCACATTTCAAGGGGAAACCGGCTTGGCGGGCCATGGCGTTCGCCTGCTGCACCTTGGTTTCGGCGATCTGCCGGTCATAATAACCACAGATGCCCCTACCCTTGTGATGTACATCGTTCGTGATTGCGACGGCTTCCGGTACCGTTTTCCGGAATACGGAGGTCAGTACCTGCACCACGAAATCGAAGGTGGTGTAATGGTCGTTGATGAGGAAGACCGCGTAGCGCGGTGGTTCCACCACCCGGGTGCGAACTTGGCGGACCGTTTGCGTGGACATGGCGCTGCTCCGGATCAGCCCTCGGCTACCCCCACCATGCGGCGCAGGGCCTCGGGGAAGTGAACGGTTTCTTCGGTGCTGGCGTCCATGTCGCGCAGGGTCACGCTTCCCGAAGCCAGCTCATCGTCGCCCACCAGGAGCACGAAACGGGCGGCTTCCCGATCGGCTTCCTTCATCTGGGCTTTCATGGATCGGGCCTGCAGGTCCATGGAGGCCGACAAGCCGGTATCGCGCAGGGGGCGCAGATGTTTGAGGGCCCACTTGCGGGCTTCGTCGCCACGGGTCACGATGTACACATCGAGGCGTTTTTCGCCGCCGAGCGGCAGGTTGAGGGCATCGGCCACGATGAGCAACCGCTCGAGCCCCACCGCGAAACCGACGGCGGGTGTGGCCGGGCCACCGAGTTCCTCCACGAGCAGGTCGTACCGGCCGCCGCCACCGAGGGCGTCCTGGGCGCCGAGGTCGGAGGAGGTGAGTTCGAAAGCCGTCCGCGTGTAATAATCGAGCCCGCGCACCAGGTAGGGGTCTTCCTCATACGGAATGCCCAGGCGGTCGAGGTGTTTCTGCAGCTGGCGGTAGTGTGCGGCGCTGTCGGCATCCAGATACTCGCGGATGAGGGGAGCGCCCTCGATGAGGGGGCGGTCTTCCGGTTCTTTCGAATCCAGGATGCGCATGGGGTTGGTGTCGAACCGCTTCTGGGAGATCTCGCTGAGCAGATGGAAATGCGGCCGGAAGTAATCGCGCAACGCTTCCCGATAGGTTTTCCGGCTTTCGGGTTCGCCCACCGAATTCAGTTTCAGGGTGATGTGGGCCACACCCAGGCGCCGGTAGAGGGTGTGCATGAGGGCGATGGTCTCGGCATCGGCGAGGGCGTCGGCCGACCCCAGTATTTCGGCCCCGAACTGATGGAATTGGCGTTGGCGCCCTTTCTGGGGGCGCTCGGCGCGGAACATGGGCCCGATGTAGAACAGTTTCTGGGAGCCGCCCCGTTGGTGCAGCGTGTGCTGGATGTAGGCGCGCACGGCCGGCGCGGTGCCTTCCGGACGCAGCACGTAGCGGTCGTCGCCCCGCTCGAACGCGAACATCTCCTTCGAGACGATGTCGGTGTCGCCTCCGATGCCTCGGGCGATCAGACCGGTGTCCTCGAGGATCGGCGTGCGGATTTCCTTGAAGTGGAAGGTCCGGGCCGTATCGCGGATGAGATTCTCGATGAAGTGCCAGCGTTCCACGTCGCCCGGCAGGATATCCACCATGCCGAGGTGGGTGGTATAGTTCGGATTGCCCATATCGGCAAGATACGCAACCCCTACGGCCGCGACCGGAAGCGTAACAGGCGGTTCAGCTCGGGCGAGACCCCCATCAGATGGCACAACCCGGCGAACGGCACGAAGAACAACGCCGTGTTCCACAGCACATCGCTCAGGGCGCCCGTGCGGAACCCGAACACCTGATGTGCCGCCATGGCCGCCGCGAACAAGGCGAGGAGCACCACCGTTTTCCCGGTGAACGGGTGCAGCCCGGTCTTCCAGCGGATGATGGCGATGGTGTACGAAGACAGCAAGCCGAAACTGATGGCGGTGGCTAGGGCGGCCCCGCTCAACCCGAACAACGGTATGAGCCACAGGTTGCCGGCGATGCCGACCGCCGCGGCAATGACCCCCACCAGCGCCGACCACTTGTAGAAGTCGGAATTGTTGAGGATGACCCCGCCGATGCCGGTGCCCAGGTCCACCAGTTTCCCGATTCCGATGAAGAAAAAGACCCATACTCCGGCGCGGAAGGCCTCGCCGTTGGGCATGAGGTCGAACACGGAATGCAGGTTCACCCACACGCCGAGGAAGATGAGCATGCCCACCAGCAACTGGTTGATGCTGGCCTGCCGGTACAGGTTCGATACCAGGGCCGTGTCGCCCCGATGCAAACCGTCGGCCACCACGGGTGCCGCGATCTGTTGGATCGACCGTTTCGGGATTTCGATGACCATGGCCATATAGAATGCCGTGCTGTACACGCCGGTGGCGGCCATGCCCTGCATGGACGATACCATGATGAAATCGAGCCGTTGAAGCAGGAATTGGCTGAGGCCGCCCAACATCAGGAATCCGGTATAGACGAGGTAATCGCGCCTGAGGGCCGCATCGAACCTGCCGAAATCGGGCCTGAGGTCCACCGGACCCAGCCAGCGCAGGTATAGTGCGCTGGCCACCACCTGCAGCGCGTTGAGCGCCACCACCAGCAGCACCGTTTGGTCGAAATCCAGCCAATTGAGGCCGAAAGCGACCGCCGCCACCGACATCACGATGCGGAGATAGCCTTCCTTCAGCAGTTTCGGAACGGTGATCCGGTTCCGGATGGAGGCGTAGGTATCGAGCAACACGCCCATCATGAACAGGAAGGCCAGCGGTGCGATCCATCCGGCATAGGGTAGCAGGTCGCCGGCGTTGGGGCGGAACCAGGCGAGTACCGGTTCCCGGAAGAGGTACAGGATGGCGCAAACCAGCAGGAACCCGGTAGCCGGTACCAGGAACGCCAGGAACGCGAACCCGCGGTCGCCCGAGTTCTGGGCCAGTTTGGGATAGTACCGGACCATGGAATGGTTCGATCCGAGCAGGGCGAACGAGCCGAAAATGGTGGCGGCCTCCACCAGGAACCGGATGATGCCGATCTCGGCTTCTCCGAAAAACCGGGGATACAGATATACCACGTTCAGATAGCCGATACCCACCCCCAGATAGGTGGCCAGGCTGCCTTTCACGCTTTGTCGGAGAATGAGACCCATGGTGTCGAAGGTACGAAAGCCGTATCCTTGAACCGGAATCCGCCATGCCCAAAGCGCCACTTATCGCCCATAACAACCGGTTCCCCCACAACCGGCTCATCTATGCATCCATGTTCGAATACGTGGAGCGGTTCATTCCCCTGTACCGGGGGCGCCTCTACGATTTGGGCTGTGGGGAACAACCCTACCGGGAGTTTCTGCTCCGGTATGCCGATTCGTACACCGGGGTGGACTGGGGCGCCACGCTGCATACCCTGAAGGCGGAAATCGTGGCCGACCTCAATGGTCCGCTGCCCATAGCCGACGCCTCGGCCGATACCGTCTTCTCCATTTCCGTGATGGAGCATTTGCGCGAACCGGGGGTGTTCCTGAGCGAAGCGAACCGCATTCTGGCCCCCGGAGGCTGGATGGTGTTGCAGGTGCCCTTCATGTGGTGGGTACATGAGGCACCCTATGACTATTACCGATATACCCGGTTCGGCCTGATCTACATGCTTGAGAAGGCCGGGTTCGAACAGGTGGAGGTGTTCGAACAGATGGGCTATTGGAGCATGGCCACGCTCAAGTTCAACTACCAGAGTCTGCGATTGATCCGGGGTCCGCGGCCGGTTCGGGCCCTCATCCGGCTGCTGTTGCGGGCGGTATGGGCCGTGGACCAATGGGTGGCTCCCCGGTTGGACCGGCACTGGCCTTCGGCCAATGAAACCGCCGGATATTTCGCTATCGGTCGGAAACCGTAAGTCCGGTCCACACCCACCAGCGGAACCGGAGGAGCATGGCTCCTTTGACGGGTGAGCCGGTCAGCAGATAGCCCGATGCCAGCACCAAGGAGGCGCCGGTTTTGAAGCCTTCTTCGGCCGCTTTGCCCAGCCAGGCCCCCCAGCCGGCGCCCTGCAGGCGCACCCGTTCGCCCGTGCCCACGCCCACGCATTGCCGCTTGAAGTAGGTCGGCTCGAGGCGGCGCTCGTCGATGCGGTGGTACAGGCTGGCGTTGGGCAGATATCGTACCGTGCCGCCCATGGCGCGCAGGCGTTGGAAGAGGTCTTTCTCCTCGTTGCCGCTCAAGCCCGTACCTTTGCGGCCCAGTTCGGTGTTGAACAACCCGACCCGCCCGAACACCGCTTTGCGCATGGCCATGTTGCCGCCACCGGGATATTTGCTGCCCGGGTAGGTGCGGGGCGCCGGACCCAGATCATGGTACCCCATCAACGGTTCGAGCCAAGGCGACATCCAGGCCGGTCGCGGCCCTTCGTACCGTACCAGGATGCGTCCGCCGGCGGCATCCAGGTCCGGATCGGAGAAGGCGGCGGCGTAGTGGGCCAACAGCTCGGCATCGGCCCAGATGTCGTCGTCCAGGAAAACCACCACATCTCCGGCCGCCTCGGCAATGCCGCGGTTCCGGGCATGGCTGAGGCCTTGGGTGGGTTCGTGCACGTAGCGGAACCGGACCTCCGGATGGGCGGCCACGAACGCGCGGGCGATGTCGGGCGTGCGGTCGCTGGAGTTGTTGTCGATGAGGAGCAATTCCCAGTGGTCCGGCGGCAGGGTCTGCCGGGCCATCGACACCAAGGTATCGGCCAGGAACCGCTCCCGGTTGTAGGTGCAGATGACGACCGTAAGGTCCATCACCCGCGTTTGTACAAGCGCAGGCCTCCGGCTCCCACCATGAGCAGTAGCAGGAAGGCGTTCACGCCGAAACCGACGGGTTGGGCCCAGAGCCAGCCCGGTTCGAACCGCAATTCGATGGTGTGGCTCCCCGCCGGCACCGGCAATCCGCGCAGCAGGTAGTTGGTTTTGGCCATGGCCACCGGCTGGCCGTCCAGATAGGCGTTCCAGCCGGCGGGGTACCAGAGTTCGCCGATCACCAGGTATCCGTCGGCACCGCGTTCGGTTTCGATGGTGATGTGGTGGTTGTCGTACCGGGTGATGCGCACGGTGGCGCTGTCGGCCGGGGTGGAGGTCATGGCGGTGGCACCTTCCACGACGGCCGTGGTGCGCCAGGCCGCCGGCGAACTCCGCAGCCATTCGAACGCCTCCCTCGGCCCCTCAACCACCCGCACGCTGTCCACGAACCAGGCCTTGGGAGCCATTTCGACCGCCCGATAGACGTGCCGCCCTTCCGATTCCATCAGCCATTCGAAACCCGGTACCTCGCCCTGCTGGCTCCAGGTGAGGTAGCGCACGTTCAGCATGGCCAACGCCGCGGTGTTCACGCCCCGGGGACCCGAGAACAGTCCGCTATCCAGGAAATCCTGATAGATGCTCAATTTGGCACCGCTGTACCCGCCGATGCTGGCGTAATGGTAGGAGGGTATCGCATTGTTGAAGGGATTCTGGTCCAAGGGCAACACCCGCTCTTTCCAGCCTTCGGAGGTACGGGTGTTCTCGGCCAACCAGAGGTCCACCGGGTGGGCCTGGGCATCGAGCACCTGGGCCGGGTCGGTCTGGTTCTCCACGAAGACCCGCTCCGGGATGTACCGTTTGCCCACACTGACCATATCGTAGGCGGCCATCAGTACCACCAGGTAGGCGGCCGCGGTGGCGTTCATGCCTTTGGCCCGCACCGCCCACCAGGCGGCCGCACCCAATAGCAGGAACACCAGATACCGCAAGGCGTCGGTGCGTGCGAGCGACTCCCGTGCGGGAATCACGTTCGTATCCAGGAAGTTGTCCACGGCCTGCACTACCCGGGGATCTTCCGGACTCACCCCGTTCTGTCGGGCCAGCTGTTCGGCGTATTGCGTGCGCTCACCGGGTCGTTCGAAGCCGAATCCGCTTCCCAAACTCAGGAAAACGAGCAATCCGACGGCCAGGCCGGTTCCGCCGGCCAACCACAGGGGTTTCAGCGAGACGGATTTGGCGGCCGTGATGGCCCGGTCGAACCCGAAGGCCGCCGGTATGGCCAGGCTCAGGCAACTCATCATCAACCACATTTCCGGCGTCCGGAATTTGTTGAACAAGGGGAAGTGGTCGAACATGAACTGGTTGAGCAGGGGGAAATGGGCGCCCAGGGAGAACGCCATGCCCACCACGGCCGCGGTCAGGAAGCTTTTTTCGATGCGGCCCGGTTTGGTGGCGAAGGCGGCCAGCAGGAAGAGGAACCCCAGCATGCTGAAATAATGCGGACCCGCGGTGCCCGGTTTGGAACCCCAATACTGCTCGCTACCCCCATAGAGGTTGGGCACCAGCAGGGTGAGCATTTCGCCCCAGCCCTGCGACCAGGTGAAGGCGTAGTTCTGGTCCAACCCACCGCTTGCGCCGGCTTCGGCCAGGGCCGAACCACCCCGGATGGAATAGTCGGTGTATTCGTTGAGGGACAGCGTTTGCGGCAGGATGCTGGCCAAGGCCAGCAGGCCGGCTACGGTGAGCAGGCCGGTTTGCGCCGCTACCGGTTTCCAATCGCCGGATCTGACCCGTGCGAAGGTGTCAACCGCCCACCAGATGGCCAGCAGGAAGAGGAAGTAGAAGGTGACCTGGGGGTGGCCGGCCCGCACTTGCATGGACAGGAAAAAGGCGAACATCGGAATACCCAGTTTCCAGTCGCCCTTGAGCACCCGGGCAAAACCGGCCAGCATCCAGGGGGTCCAGACATAGGCGTGGAACTTGGTGTAATGCCCCGCACCGATGATGATGGGGATATAGGTGGTGAACCCGATGAGCACGGCGGCGAACAGGGCCGCCAGGGGCGAGGCGCCCACCATGAGGGCGAGCACATAGGCGCCCACCAGCAGGGTTACGTAGTGCAACCACGGGAATACCGCCTTGCCGAACAGGTTCACCAGGCTGTCCAGGGAGGTCATGGGCCCGACATTGGAAATGGGATACGCCGGCATGCCGGCGAACATGTCGGTGGCCCAGAGAGCGGTTTCGCCGGTGGTTTCGGCGTATTCGATGAGCGATTCGGCTCCCGCGCGCCATTGCAGGATGTCGTGTGTGGCCAGGCTCTTGCCCTGGAAGAGCGTCTGGGGGAACAGGGCCGCCGGCAGCAGGGCCAGAAGCAGGAGGTTCAGGCCGTGCGTGCGCAGAAACGACTGGATCATGGGATCATTCGATGACTTTGGGGACGCGGAAGTAGTCGCTGTCGGCGTCCGGGGCGTTTTTCAGGGCATCTTCGTGCGACAAGGGCGGCTGGGCCTCGTCGCGGCGCCAAACGGTTTCCGGCGCATACACATGGGTAAGGGGTTCCACAGCCGAGGTATCCACCTGGTTGAGCTGGTCCATGTAGGCCAGGATCCGGTTCATGTCGTTCCGGTATCGTTCGATTTCATCATCCGCCAGGGTGAGGCGGGCCAGGTTGGCGATGTACGCCACATCATCTTTGGTTACGGACATGGCGGAAAGATACACTTCCGCGACCTATATATTCCCGACACCATGCGCACCGAGACCGTTACCGTCACCAATCCAGCCGGCATCCACACCCGCCCGGCCGCGATGATCGTCCAGGCCGTTTCCCGCTTCCAAAGCGATTTCCACATCACCATGTACGGCTACCGGATCAACGGCAAGAGCATACTGGGCCTGCTCACCCTGGCGGCCGGCCCCGGTTCCGAGATGGAGCTCGAATTCGACGGGCCGGACGAGGACGCCGCCGCGGAGTCCGTTTTGGCATTGTTTGAAGCGGGGTTCCACGAGCATGAGTGAGGAACACCGCATACCGGGGACACCCGCCAGTGGCGGGCATGCGTTCGGGGCGGTACATGTGTACCGCCGCATGCGGTTCAACCAGGCGCCGGTTACCATCGACCCGGCCGAAGCGGATGCCGAAATCGGGCGGTTCCGGTCGGCCTGCACCGACGCCATGCACGAATTGGGGCGCATCGCCGAGTTGGCCGGCAGCGGTGGGGGCGACATCATCACCACGCATATCGAAATCCTGCGCGATCCCGAATTGCGTGCCGGGGTCGAGTCCCGCATCCGGTCGCAGCATCTGGCCGCCGATTCGGCCGTGTGGGGCACCTTCGAGCAGTATCTGGCCCTCATGCGCGGTTCCGGCAATCCGGTCTTCCGTGAGCGCATGGTGGACCTGGAGGATGTGCGCGACCGCCTGCTCTTCCGCATCCGCTACGACGCATCCCAGGCGGTGCGCCTGGAGGGGCAGATCCTCGTAGCCGACGATTGCACCCCCACCGAATTGGTGGAATGGGCCCGCCAAGGGCTCAAAGGGCTGGTTTTGCAAGGCGGAGGCCGCACCTCGCACGCATCCATCATAGCCCGGTCTTTGGGCATTCCGAAACTGGTGGCCGCTTCGAACGCCCTGGCCGGCTGCACCGATGGGGTGCCGGCCATCGTGGATGCGGAAACCGGATGGTTCGTGGTGAATCCGTCGGAGGCCACACGCACCGCATACCGGGAACGCATGGCCGGGTACGAGGCCGAACGCGCCCGCCGCTTGGCCATCGCCGGCGAACCGGCCCGCACCGCTTGCGGAGAGCCGATCGTGATCCGCGGCAACATCGAGTTCGAGGACGAACTGCCGGCGGTGCGTCTGCATGGCGCCGAGGGCATCGGCCTGTTGCGTACCGAATCCTTTTTCCTGACGCCGGAGGGCGAGGGCCCCGACGCCCAGATCCGTTTTTATGAAGCGGCCGTGCACGCATGCGACCCGCACCCGGTCACCATCCGTCTGTTCGATGTGGGTGGCGACAAGGTGCTCGACAACCGCGTGCCCGAAGCCAATCCCTTCCTGGGGTGGCGCGGGGTAAGGATCCTGCTGGACCGGCCCGAATTGCTCCGCACCCAATTGCATGCCATCCATACGGTTGCCGCCCGGCATCCCGGTCGCCTGCGCATCATGATACCCATGGTGGCCGACCCGGGCGAGGTGGAGGCGGTCCGAAGGGAATGGGAGGCGGTGGCGGCCGGCACCGGCGTGCGGGTTCCCATCGGCATCATGGTGGAGACGCCGGCGGCCGCCATCGAAGCGGCGGAGTACGCCCGCATCAGCGATTTCTTCAGCCTGGGCACCAACGACCTCACCCAGTACACCCTGGCGGTGGATCGGGGCAACCCGAGGTTGGCCTCCCGCTATCCGTTGGCACCGACCGCCGTGATGCGCCTGGTGGACATGACGGTAGAGGCCGCCACCGCGGCCGGCATCGAGGTGGCGGTCTGCGGGGAGCTGGCCGCCGATCCCGAATCGGCCGCCTGGCTGGTCGGCCTGGGGGTGCGCGAACTGAGCATGGCGCCCGCTTCGGTTCCGGCCGTGAAGGAACACCTGCGCCGCCACACCCTGGCCGACCTGCAAGCCGCCGCCCGGAACCGGTTCTAGCTTCATATTATGAAGCGATTGGGCGCCACCCGCATAGGCGGGAAGCGCATCCATACCCCCGATTCGCAGGAATGGAAGCCCTTTCATGCTTCGATTGGGTGCCATTACGGGAAATTTGCCTAATAAAATTAGCAAGCAGCCCAAATCATTAAGAAATCTTTAAGGTTATTTAGGGCGTTGCATTTAATTCCTGAAGCCCATAGGTTTCCATCAAGCTATTCATGTTCCTTTTTCACCTCCCTCAATTTTCCTGCTTGCCATGATCACGAAACAATTCACGCCGAAGCGTACGGTCTGCAAAGTGACCTTCAAGGTGCCCGTAGAGTGGGCCCAGAACGGAATTTCCGTAGTCGGCGATTTCAACGGATGGAACCCCGCCGCCAATCCCATGGCCAAGAAGAACGGTGCCTGGGAAGCGGTCGTGAAATTCGAACCCGGCACCACCGCCAAATTCCGCTATTACATCGACGGGGCCTTCTGGGCCAACGACGATGCGGCCGACTCCTATGTGGCCAACGAGCACGGGTCGGAAGACTCCGTAGTGGTTATCGAAGCCTGAGAGACGCCCGCATGGGCGCCATAAAGCCGCTCCCTGACCGGGGCGGCTTTTTTTATTTTACCCCATGTTCAGCCCGGCCCTGTTTGCAGCATACCGTTCGGATCCGTGGGTGGCGGGCCCGGTGCATCATTTCGCCGAGTTGGAGTCGACCAATACCTGGTGCCGGCGGGCCACCGACCCCGAAACCCCGCATGGGGCACTCTGCCTGGCCGACCACCAATCGGCGGGGCGGGGGCAGTACCAACGGGCCTGGACCAGCGCCCCGGCCGAGAACCTCACCTTCAGCGTGGTCTGGCGCCCGGCTACCGCCGAACGCCTGGCCTTGCTCAAACAGGTATGCGCCTTGGCCGTTTGCGACACCCTGACCCGATTCGACGTGCCGGGTTCGCGCATCAAATGGCCCAACGACGTACTCGTGGACAAGCGCAAACTGGCGGGAATCCTGGTCGAATGCACCTTCCTGGGTGCCTTGCCCCATCGGGTGGTGGCGGGTATCGGGTTGAATGTGAACCAGGTCGGTTTCCCCGAAGAACTGAGTCATTCGGCCACCTCCATGGCCCGCGAAAGCGGAACCACCTATGTGCGGGAGGCCGTGCTGGCGCATCTGGTGAACGCCTTGGCCCGCCGCTACGCCCAATGGGAGCGGCAGGACCCGGCTTTGCGCAACGACATCCAGGCCCGTCTGATCGGGTGTGGCGAGTGGTGCCAGATCCGGGTGGACGGGGTGATGCGCGACGAACCCTGCAAGGTGCTGGGGGTGGACCACGAGGGCCACTTGGTCGTGCTCGACGACCGGCTCAGGCCCGTTACCTTCCGGCATGAGGATGTCCGAATCGACCGACCTGCCGAGCCGTTGCCTTGAGGCCTTGCGCCGGGCGGGTGTTCCGGATGGGTGCGGGGTAGTGGTGGGGATGAGCGGAGGCGCCGACTCCACGGCCTTGGCCGAACTGCTGCATGGGTCGGGTTACCGCATCGAAGCGGTGCATGTGGATTACGGATTCCGTGGAGAGGAATCGGAAACGGACGCGCGGTTCGTGCGCGACCTGGCGCTCGACCGGGGTTGGGGCTTCCATCTGATAGGGAAGCCGGAACTGCCGGGGGGAAACCGGCAGGCCGCGGCCCGGGCCGTGCGGTATGCGGCCTTCGAGCGGGTGCGCGAGCAGACCCGATGCGAAGCGGTAGCCGTGGCCCACCACGCGGACGACCAATTGGAGACCGTATTGCTGCAGATCGCCCGGGGATCGGGGCCCGACGCGCGGCATGGTATGGAGCCGCGCATCGGGTGGGTGGTGCGTCCGCTGCTGGACATACGTGCGACCGAGTTGCGGGCCTGGTTGCAAGCGCGCGGTGCCGGTTGGCGGGAAGACGGCAGCAACCGGGACCTCCGGTACCGGCGCAACCGGCTCCGGCAGCTGGTGGTGCCCGCGCTCGGGCCCGCCCACCGGCGGGCGGCGGCGGCGGTGGCGGCCTTCAGCCGCCACCTGGCCGCCGCCCTGGATGCCGACGGGGCCCGGGCGGCGGACGCCCCGCTGGTGCGCATACCGGATGCCGCCCTGGCCCCGTCGGCCTGGAGCCGCGCCCGTACGGCGCGGCTCCTGCGCGCATTCGGCCGGCGCCTGGCGCCGGCCGAATGGCACGCGCTGCTCCGGGGCGGTTTCCGCCCCGGCCAGCGCGTGGGCGCGCTCACCCGCGAGCGCGGCGGCTGGAGCTTCCGCCCCGACGGCTGGGACCTGCACGTCCGCGCCGAACCCGCCACCGAGGTCCGCCCCGGCACCGTTACACTCGATGCCGACCGCCTGGGTACGAACTACCACATCCGACCCTGGCAGGCCGGCGACCGCATCCGGCTCGCCCCCCCCGCCGGCACCCAGAAACTCAGCGATTGCTGCAACCGGCCCTCCGTGCCCGCCGCCTGGAAAGCCCGTTGCCGGGTGGTTGTCGCATTGGATGGCTCCATAGCCGCCGTTATCTTTGCCGATCCCGACAAAGCCGGACCCGAAGGCCGGGTGGCCGCCGCCTACCTTCCGGGTCCCGACACCCGACACCTGCTCCGTTTCGTCCCATGCATGAGTACCTCCCAGACCACGTGACCGTCCAGAACGAACGCTTCGACGTGTTCATCACTCGTGAACGCATCGAAGATCGCCTGGCCGAACTGGGAGCACGCATCGATGCCGACTACGCCGGAAAACGACCCATCTTCATCGGTGTGCTCAACGGGGCCTTCATCTTCCTGGCCGACCTCATGCGCCATGTGAGCATTCCCTGCGAGGTCGATTTCTACAAACTCAGCAGTTACGGCGACGAGAAGGTCTCCTCCGGAAAAGTGACCGAACGGAAAGACCTGGATGCCGCCATCGAAGGTCGCCATGTGATCATCGTGGAGGATATCGTGGATACCGGCCTTTCCATGAGCTACATCCTCAACCTCATCAAACACAAAGACCCGGCCTCCGTGCGCATCGCCACCCTGCTGCACAAACCCGGCGCCATGCGGTTCGATGTGGCCCTGGATTACGTGGGCTTCGAAATTCCCACCAAATTCGTGCTCGGCTACGGCCTCGATTACGCCCAGGAAGGCCGCAATCTGGCGCAAATCTACGTGCTTTCGGAATAGGGGTCGGGTTCCGTATTTTGACGGCCCGCTCACGGAGAGATGGCTGAGTGGACGAAAGCGGCATCCTGCTAAGATGTTGTACCGGCAAAACTGGTACCGAGGGTTCGAATCCCTCTCTCTCCGCACTCCCACCCCCGTGGCCCCGAATCTGTTATTACCTTTCGGGATGCCCAAAAACATCGCACTCATCGCCCACGACCATCGGAAAGCGGAACTGGTCGATTGGGTGAAATTCAACAAAGGCACCCTCTCCCGCCATCATCTGTATGCCACCGGAACCACGGGGCAGTTGCTGATGGATGAGACCGCCCTGCCGATCACCCGCTTCAAGAGCGGACCGTTGGGCGGCGACCAGCAGATCGGCGCCAAGATCGTGGGTGGTGAAATCGATTTCATGATCTTCTTCTGGGATCCGATGTCGTCCCAGCCCCACGATGTGGATGTGAAAGCCCTGTTGCGCCTGGCCGTGTTGTACAACATTCCCACGGCCTGCAACCGCTCCACCGCCGATTACCTCATTTCCTCGCCCTTGCTGCACCAGGCCCAGAAGACGCCGTGAGCCGGAACGTGCTGGTGGCCGGCGCCGGTGCGGCCGGCCTGACGGCCGCCTATTTCGCGGCCATGGGTGGCGCCCGGGTTACCCTGGTGGAACGTACCGATAAGGCCGGCAAGAAGATCCTCATGTCGGGCGGTACCCGCTGCAACGTGCTGCCGGTGGTTATGGAGCCGGACGACTACCATACCGGATCGTCGCCCAACCGCCTCCGGAACATCTTCAAAACGTGGAATCTGGAGGCTTGCCACCGGTGGTTCACCGATGAATTGGGCCTGCCCCTGGCCTGCGAGGTCGAAACCAACAAATGGTTTCCCGTGAGCAACGAGGCCCGCGACGTGCGCGACGCCCTGGTGAACGCCTGCCTGCGTGCCGGGGTGCGTATCCTCTACGATACGCCGCTCACCCGTCTGAAACCGGTTCCGGATGGATGGTCGATCAACGGCGGTGCCCTGTTCGCCGAGAAGGTGGTTCTCGCATCGGGTGGGTATTCGGTGCCCAGCATCGGCACCGACGGACTGGGGCATCAGGCCCTGGCCGGACTCGGGCTGGCCTCCACACCGGTGTATCCGGCACTCACCCCGTTGCGGGGGGCGCATCCCGGTGGGGCGCAGTTGGCGGGCATCACCCTGCAGGTGGCGGTGGATGTAGTGGCGCCGAACGGGGCCGTGCTGGCCCGCAACCGTCGCAGCGGTTTCCTGTTCACCCATACCGGATTCTCGGGTCCGGCCGTGCTGGATGTGAGCCATCATTGGATCCGGGCGCACGAGGCCGGAGAAACCCCGCCCCGGCTGCTGGTATCCTGGGACGGCCGACCGGCGGAAGCCTGGGATACGGATTTCAGAACGTTCAAAGGCACGGTGCGCGGCTTGTTGCACCACCACCTGCCGGCCCGCCTGGCCGACGCCCTGCTGGCCTCATCGCCGCATGGCGACGCACCGCTGGCAGAGCTGGGCAAGGACAAACGCCGCGATTGGGTGCTGCGGATGGCGGCCTACCCGTTGGCGGTGGCCGGGCACGAAGGGTGGCGCAAGGCGGAAGTGACCGGCGGGGGGATCCCCCTGGATGTCCTCGATCCGGCGACCATGGAAGTTCGGACCCATCCGGGACTCCACCTCTGCGGTGAAATCCTGGATGTGTTCGGCCGCATCGGCGGTTTCAATTTCTACTGGGCTTGGGTGAGCGGTCGGTTGGCCGGTCAGAAGGTTTCCGCCGCCAGATAGCTCAGTACGGCCATGGCGGCCACGCAGGCCTGCACCTCGTCGGGTTTCAGCTTGTCGATGGTATCGGCGTGGGTATGGTGGTACCAGAAGTATTTGGAGCCATCCACGTTCAAGCCGGCCATGGGCACATTGCCGGCCCGGTTCAGCGGGCCGATGTCGGCACCGCCACCGCCCCGGCGGATGGTGCCCGCACCGATGGGTTCGAGCACGGTGCCTATGGCTTGCACTTTGGCGAAGGTGGGGTCGTCGGCCGTAACGCCGAACCCTTCGGGGCGGAAGACGCCGGCATCCGATTCGATGGCCAGCACGTGGCGCTCGAGTTCCCCGTTGGCGGCCACACTGTCTTTGTACACCTCGCCCCCTCGCAGGCCGTTCTCCTCGTTGGTCCAGAACACCAGGCGGATGGTGCGGCGTGGGCGGATTCCCAGCTCCTTCATCAGACGGAGGGCTTCCCAGGCGGCGAAACACCCGCCGGCGTCGTCCATGGCGCCCTGGCCCACATCCCAGGAGTCGATATGGCCGCCCATGACCACGATCTCATCGGGCAGCTCGGATCCGCGGATTTCGGCGATCACGTTGTGCGAGAGGGCATCCGGGAGCATGCGGGCTTCCATCATGAGTTCCACGCGCACCCGTTGGCCCCGGGCCACGTCGCGGGCGATCCAATCGGCGTCTTCGGGCGTGATGGCCGCGGCGGGAATTCGGGGCACGCCGTCTTCGTAGCGGGTGGTGCCCGTGTGGGGCGTCTGCATGGAGTAGGGCGTCACGGAACGGATGATGACGGCGGCGGCGCCGAGCTTGGCGGCTTCTATGGGCCCCCGTACACGGATGCCTACGGTGGCGCCGTAGTTCGTGAAGGGTGTGTTGAACAGGACGATGCGGCCGCGGGCCTCGCCGGCACGGGCGGCCAGTTCCTCGAAATCGGCCACGACCATCACATCGGCTTCCAAGGGGCGGCCGTCGGTGCCCACACTGTTGCCCAAGCCCAACATGGGCAACTCGCGGCGGGTGGGGGAGGTGATGCGCACGTATTCGTGGCCACGGACCCAATGCGGCACCATCACGGGTTGGCGCCATACCCGGTCGAAGCCGTCGGCACGCAGGCCGGCTTCGATGTGGTCGAGCGCTTCGGCCAACATGGGCGAACCGCTCAACCGCTGCGGGAAACGGTCCACGAAATCGGTGAGGCGGGTCCATACGGTGGCGTCGGCGAGGGCCGCGTCGCGCAGCCGTTCGGCTTGGGCACGGGCGTCGGCGGGGAGGGTTTGGGCCGCCAACGGCCGGCACAGGGCCGAAATGAGCAGGATGGGTAGAAGGTGTTTCATGGATCGGAAAATCGAAATAAGCATCGGATAAAAAATGCTTGTGCTTTCCGAATCGGGCCTGCTATATTTGAAGCAGTACCGGGGTCCTGACTTCCGGTCCGGGGAGTTGAGATTTCGTTGGATGGGGGTCTGGCGAATGTCTCCTCCCCATTTTTTTTGTGGATTCGTCCCAACCGAAAGGCGCCAACCGGCGCCTTTCGGTATTTTAGGCCCCGGGCGACCCTCGCCCACACCACACGATGACCCCAATGGAGCCTTCATGCAGTCCAAAACCCTGGGAGCCCTGATGCTCGGAACCGCCCTTGCAGCGGCCTCCGTCCAGGCTCAACCCGCCATCCCCGCGAACTTCGAGAAAGTGCGCGAGCTCGGTGGCATCTCCGAATACACGTTGAAAACGAACGGATTGACCGTTCTGCTCATGGAAGACCGTTCGGCGCCTGTCGTCACGGTCATGATCACCTACCGGGTGGGTTCGCGCAACGAAGTGACCGGCACCACCGGAGCCACCCACTTGCTCGAACACCTGATGTTCAAAGGCACCGACAAGTACAACCGGGCCGACGGCACCGGCATGGACGCCATGCTGCAGAACCGGGGTGCCCTGTTGAACGCCACCACCTGGCTGGACCGCACCAATTACTACCAGAACCTGCCCAGCGAGCACCTGGAACTGGCCATCGACATCGAGGCCGACCGCATGCGCAACCTGTGGCTGCGCGATGAGGACCGCCAGCCCGAAATGACCGTGGTGCGCAACGAGTTCGAATTGGGCGAGAACAATCCGATCTCCTCGTTGAGCAAAGACATCGTGGCCACGGCCATCCAGGCGCATCCCTACCACCACAGCACCATCGGCTGGCGCTCGGACATCGAGAACGTGCCGATCACCAAACTCCGCGAGTTCTACGACACCTACTACTGGCCCAACAACGCCACGCTGACCGTAATCGGCGACATCAACACGGTTGATGCCCTGAAGCTGGTTGAACAGTATTTCGGGGTCATCCCGGCTTCACCCAATCCCATTCCGGATGTGTACACCACCGAGCCCGTGCAGCGGGGTCCGCGTCGGGTGCAGGTCAAACGGGCCGGCCAGCTCGGGGTGGTAGGTATCGCCTACAAGGTACCCGGCGGCTTGCATGCCGATGCCGCCGCGCTCACCGTGCTGAACGAAATCATCGGGTCCGGCCGCACTTCCCGCCTGTATCGGGCGTTGGTCGACAAAGGCCTGGCACCCCAGGTGTTCGCCCAGTACACCCGCTTCAAAGATCCCTATGTGGCCACCTTGTATGCGATCCTGCCTCCGGGCTCGAACGCCCATCAGGCCATCGAAGACAGCATGTGGGCCGAGATCGACCGCGTGAAGGAAGCCGGTGTGACCCAGGAGGAAGTGGACCGCGCCATCAGCAAATTCCTCACCAATTCCGCCTTCGGTCGGGACGGGTCCTTCTCCATCGCCGGTGAAATCAACGAAGCCATCGCCATCGGCGATTGGACCACCTATGTCACCTTCGACGACTCGATCCGTGCCGTCACCGTGGACGACGTGAACCGTGTGGCCCGCACCTACCTGGTGGAAGACCAGACCACCACCGGATGGTTCATACCGCAGATTCCGGGCCAAGGGCCGGGCATGCCGGGAGGTGCCCGCAGTTGGCAGGACGGTCCCTATTTCTGGCGTTCGGAAGACGCCATGGTGGAAGGCATGAACCCGAACCCGCGCCGGGCGGCCTTGGCCGGCCGTGTGGCCGAACGCAAGGTCGGCGACATCCGCGTGTTGTCCATGACCACCAACGTGGAAGATGTGGTCACACTCACCGGCTCCTTCGCGGCGGGCAGCATGCTGAACCCGGCCGACAACGGCATGACCGCCACCGTGGTGGCTTCGTTGCTCAATGCCGGCACGACTACCCGCGACCGTTTCCAGATCGCCGAGACTCTGGAGAACATGGGTGCCAGCATCAGTTTCAGTGCCGGCAACCAGACCGTCAATTTCAACGCCTCGTTCCTGCGCAAAGACATGGCCGTCGTGATGGATCTGTTGGCCGACCAGCTCCGCAATCCGGTCTTTCCGGATGAGGAACTGACCAAGGTGAAACAGCGCCTGGCCACGTCCCTTCGGCAGCAGTTGGACAACACCAACGCCATGGCCAACGCCACCATGAGCCGCATCCTGTTCCCGCAGGGGCATCCGCTCTACAGCGATTCGGTCGAAACCCTGCTCCGCCATTTGGACGCCCTCACCACCGACGACCTCCGCGCGTTCCACAGCCGGTACTATGGTCCCAAATCCATGATCATCGTGGCCGTGGGCGATGTGGAAGCCCGTGGGTTCCAAGGCGAGGTCCAGCGCGTGTTCCGCGGCTGGCGCGGCGGCGTGGACGTGCCCTCCACCACCCAACGTGGTACGGCGGTTCCGGCCCGCGAGGAGTTGGTCCGCATGCCCGACAAACCCAGCGTCACGTACCGGGTGGGCATACCTACCGGCATCAAAGGCGACCATGCCGACTACCTGCCCCTGTACATCGGTACCTACATCCTGGGCGGCAACTTCTCGGCCCGCCTCATGAGCACCGTGCGCGACCAGGAAGGCCTCACCTACGGCATCGGCTCCGGCGTGAGCGGAAGCACCTTCCAGGACGGCCTGTGGACCGTGAACGCCTCGTTCGCACCGGCCCTGTTGGCCCGTGGCGAAGAATCCACCATGAAGCAGATCCGCCAATGGGTTGAAGCCGGCGTGACCCAGGAAGAACTGGACGCCAAAAAATCCACCATCACGGGTCTGTACCAGGTGCAGTTGGCCACCACCGGAGGCATAGCCGGCACCTTGCTGAACAACGCCCGCGAAGGCCGCCCCACGAACTACATAGACACCTATGTGGACCGTGTGAACGCGCTGACCCTCGACCAGGTGAACGGCGCCATCCGCAAGTACGTGCGGTTGGACCATCTGCTCACCGTCAAGGCGGGCACCATTCCCGAATAGTCCGGCTCCGGCCGGTAGAACCGAAGCCCTGCGGAGCGATCCGCGGGGCTTCGTTCGTTTCAGGAAGCGGTGATCTCGCCGAGGATGCGGTCCATCTCCTCGAACGAGGTGTAGCCCTGGGCTACCAGGAATCCCTGGCCTTTGTGAAAGACCACCACACTGGGAAACCCGGTGATGCCCCAGTTGGAAACCGTATCGAATTCGGCTTGGGTGGCCTCCAAGGTGGTGGGATGCTCCATGTCGCTGAGGAATTGGTCGCGGTCGAACCCGAAGCGTTCGGCCAAACCGGCATAACTGGACGGTTCGTCGGGTGGGAGGCCGTCCACATAGACCATGTGCTGCAAGGCCGAAGCGAACGCCACCTGGCAGGTGGGGTCCAGATGCTTCGCGATGGTGAGCGCCATGCCCGGGCGGATGGAGGAGAGGGTCATGACGCCCTCATCGAGCTGTTTCCAGAACGCATCACCGAAGCGCACGCCGGTCAGGCTTTCGAGCCGGTCCTTGGAACCACGGATGATGGAATCGAATTTGGAGACGGGCCCCACACGGGGACCGACGATCATGCCGCCCGACATCACCTCGAAATCGATGCGGTCTTTCCAGGCCTCGTGGAGGCGTACGATGACCGGCGAAAATCCGAAGCACCACCCGCAAAGGGTGTCGTAACAATAAAAAAGGCGGGTTTTATCCATGATGGGATCTTATTCGGGGATACGGGTGGCCTGCCAGTTCACCACCCGCCACACGCCGCCGCGTTTGCGGAAGGTGCCGCTGTTCCAGAACCGCTGGTAGGCGATTCCATCGGGCGTTTCGGTGGCGGCCACCAGACGGAAGGTGACCACGGCCATGGGGCCGTACAGGCGGATGACCACCTGTTCGGCGGAGTAGCTGGTTCGGTTGGAATCGGAGGCGTCGGGCGCGCTCAGGCCGGCCATGAGCTCGGCCTTGCCGAAGCGGCTGCCCGACGAGGAGGTATAGACGAGGTCGTCGTCCCAGAACCGGTCGTGGGTGGCCACATCTCCGGCGGCGGCACCCTCCAGGAATTCGGTGAGCAGGCGGGCCAGGCGGTCGGCATCGGAATCGGAGCCGGATTGGGCGGATAGTGCCGGTGCGGTTGCCAGAACCAGCAGGAGGAGGGCTAGGAGTCGCATGGTTCGCATGATACGAAGAAGGCCGCACACCGGGAGGTGAGCGGCCTTCGTTTGGGTGCCCTGGACTGGACTCGAACCAGCATGCCGTTTCCAGCACCACCCCCTCAAGATGGCGTGTCTACCAATTTCACCACCAGGGCAGGGGCCGTAAAGATACGCAGGCGGTGCGGCCCTATTCAACCCGGTATGCGGCCCCCCAATACGGCCGAAGGTGGCCATCCCATCTGTTTCCGATACACCTTCGTGAAATAGGATTGGGAGCTGAACCCCGACTCCAGGGCCGCTTGGGTCACCGTGCCTGCCCGTTCCTGCAGCAACCAGTTCGCGTGCGCCACCCGCAACCGCATCAGATAGGCATGGATCGATCGCGTATGCCGCTCGTTCCATCGGCGATAGAGCGTGGATCGGCTCATGGACAAGGCCGCGGCGACCTCGGTCATGCTCAAGTCCGGATTCCGGAAATGGGCGATCAGGTAGGCCTCCATGGGGTCGGGGCGCAACACGCTGGCCATCAGGTCGGCGGGTACGAACGCCCACGACACCTCGGAGGATGATTCGGTCATGATTTGTTCCGTTGACGCAATTTGCGCAGGGCATAGGCCCCACCGGCTGCGGCCAGCAGGCCCAGCCCCCCGTCGATGGGGGCTGCGGCGGGCTCGCTGGGGAACATGGGCATGGGTGGTGCGTTCTGGGCGGACAGGCTCGTGGAAACCACTGCCGTCAGAAAGAGGAACATCAGAATGGTTTTCATGGAGTTCTCCGGTTGAAGGTGGTGGTTCACTTGATCAGCAGCATGCGGTTGGTCAGTACCCGGCCACCCACCGTGAGGCGGTAGAGGTACACGCCGGATGCCATGCGCGAGGCATCGAAGGCGACCTGGTGGAAACCGGCCGGTTTCATTCCCTGGTCCAGTACCGCCACCCGGCGACCCAGCAGGTCATACACCTCCAGTTTCACGTCCGCTTGCTCCGGCAGACCGAATCGGATGGTCGTGCTCGGGTTGAAAGGGTTCGGGAAGTTCTGGTGGAGTTCCAGACGCGTGGGTATTCCAGCGAGGTCTTCGGTACCGGTAGTGGCCGGACCGCGGACCCGCAGCAGGAACACGGCTTCGTCGGACGTGGAACCTGCCTGGGGTCGGGTATCCCGCTCGAACCGATGGGTGGTGGCCGATGCCAGGTTGGTTTCCGCACCGGTGGAGGGATCCACAAGTACGTAGGTCCATCCGGCAGGCACCGTGGTGGCATCCCAGGTAAGGTCGAAGGTGCCGGTCACCGATGCATGCAGGTGCACCGGAATC
>JANJTJ010000075.1 GCA_024711145.1 Balneolales bacterium | reverse complement strand
CTTCCAGGACCGGGGCGAAGCCCTGGTGGACGACGGCCTCCTCATCCAGTACGGCGCCGAGGTGGGCGACAGCATCCGCATCGGCATGCTGAGCTACCGCATAGGCGGGCGGCTCAAGTCCATCCCCGGCGAAAGCGCCGCCGCCGGCCTGGCCGGTCCGCGCATCTTCATCCCCCGCCGCACGGTGGATGCCACCGGCCTGCTGCAGGTGGGGTCCCAGGTGACCTATGCGGTCTGGTTCCGCCTGCCCCCGGCCACCGACCTGGCCGCCTTGGGCGAAGAGCTGAAACCCAAATTCGAACGCCTGCGGGTGGATGCCGACACCGTGGAGGACCGCAAACGCCAGCTGGGTCGGGCCTTCGGCAACCTCACCGAATTCCTCAACCTGGTGGGTTTCGTGGCGCTGCTCCTGGGCGGCGTGGGCATCGCCAGTTCCATTCACGTGTATATCCGGAACAAGCTGAACACGGTGGCCGTGCTGCGCTGCCTGGGCACCTCTACGGCCCAAGCGGTAGCCATCTACACCGTACAGGCCGCGGGCATGGGGCTGGTAGGAGCCGCTATCGGAGCGGCCCTGGGTGTGGGCGTGCAGATGCTGGTGCCTCTGGTGCTCAACGACTTCCTGCCGGTGGACCTGGAGTTCGGGGTTTCCTGGGCGGCCATCGGGTTGGGCATGGGCATCGGGGTGCTCATCACCTCCCTGTTCGCCATGGGTCCCTTGTTGCGCTTGCGCCAGGTATCGCCCTTGTCGGCCATCCGCCAGGCTTTCGATACGGACGTACTCCTGCCGGCCGACCCTTGGCGCTGGGCCTTGTCGGCCACCATCGTGCTCGGCGTAACCGCCAGCGCTTGGCTGCTGGCCGGCGACCTGCAGGTGGGCCTGGGCTATACGGCCGGCATATTCGCCGCCTTCGGCCTGCTGGCCCTCATCGGAACCGGCGCCGTGCGCGCCGCCCGGTCCCTCTTCCCCACCGGTGCCGGTTTCGTGGCACGCCAGGGTATCGCCAACCTCTTCAGACCGAAAAACCAGACCCTGGTGATGGTGGTCACGCTCGGGTTCGGCACCTTCCTCATCGCCACCCTCTTCCTGACGCGGGATGTGCTGCTGGACCAGGTGGAGTTCACAGGGCGGGGCGGGCAACCCAACCTGGTGTTTTTCGACGTGCAGACCGACCAACGCGAGGCCTTGCGCGGCACCCTGGCCGAATTTGGGTTGCGTCCGCTGCAGGATGTGCCCATCGTGACCATGCGTATGGCGGCCATCAACGGGGAAACCTTGGAATCGCTCCGCGAGAGCGAGGCGCGCCGCATACCGGGCTGGCTGTATGAACGGGAACTGCGGGTGAGCTACCGCGACACCCTCAACATGGGATCGGAAACCCTTACCGAAGGCGAATGGGTGGGGCGGTTCGAGGATTTCGGGGCCTTGGTGCCCGTTTCGGTGGAAGAAGGCGTGTTCCAGCAACTGGGTCTGGCCCTGGGCGATACGGTCACCTTCGATGTGCAGGGTGTGCCGGTGGATACCTACATCGCCAGCGTGCGCCAGGTGAACTGGCAGCAGGTACAACCCAACTTCACCTTCCTCTTCCCGGCCGGGTTGCTGGACGGCGCCCCCCAGTTCCATGTGATGGTGCTGCGAACCGACGATCGGGAGCAGTCGGCCGCCGTGCAGCGGGCCGTGGTCAGCCGCTATGCGAACGTGTCGGCCATCGACCTGAGCCTGGTGCTGCAGATCGCCGACGACATCCTGGGTCGGGTGAGCTTCGTCATCCGGTTTATGGCCCTGTTCAGCGTGTTCACCGGCCTCATCGTATTGGTGGGGGCCGTCATTTCGAGCCGGTACCAGCGCATCCAGGAAAGCGTGCTGCTCAAGACCCTGGGGGCCTCGCGTCGGCAGGTGCTCGGCATTCTCTCCGTGGAATACGCCGCCTTGGGTGTTCTGGCGGCCGCCACCGGACTCCTGCTGGCCATGGGGGCGGCCTGGGCCCTGGCCCGGTTCGTCTTCGAAATCCCCTTCGCACCCGCCTGGGCGCCCATGGGCATCCTGCTGGTAGCCGTGGTGGGCCTCACCATCGGGTTCGGCCTGCTCAGCAGCGGCGACGTGTACCGCCGGAGTGCGCTGGAGGTGTTGAGGGAGGGCTAGGGTGGGTCAGATCGGATACAGCCGCGCGCGCACCCGAGCCTTCATGACTCAGCGGAACCAGCAGAATGATGCACCTGCGACCATGCAATCACAAGGCGATATAGCATCCTTTGTAGCAACGCATGCGGATTTCACGGATATGTCCACGATTCCATAGCATATTCAGGGCCTGCATGCACTGGTCGGCCGTACCGCTCTTGAAATGGACCAACCACATATCCTCGTTGCGCTGATCGCTCAACGAACTCCGGGTCAAACTCTCCACATGCTGGGCATAGGGTCCGAACTGCACCGGATGTACGAATTGCTGTGGAGCCGTTGTGAAATATGCCGAGCTCAAATACACCTTATTCCACTTCTCCCCATTTCGGACCGACCACCATTCGTCGCCGAAACGGGCGTATTTGATGCCCCAATCGTAGGTTTCGTCAGCACCGGGCGGAAACTGGGGACCGGCGGGATTGCAACCGACCAATGCCAACAGCACCCATCCGAACAGGAGAATGGATTTCATAGAATCATAGTGCGTAATAACATCCGGAATAACACTCTAATTGGATTTGCATAATTTTGCCTGTGCTCCAAGCACGATCCATTGTTTTCATGAACGTGTCTATAGAACCTGTTTCCGTATAGACGTGCCATTTATTACCAACATTTTCATCTGGTTCCATGCCTGTAACATTGCTCGAATATGCGCCAAAGTCAATGCTTGTGA
>JANJTJ010000063.1 GCA_024711145.1 Balneolales bacterium | reverse complement strand
TGGAAAATCGGGCGTTCCTGGGAACTGGGCCTCAAATACCGCTACGCCGGCGGTTCGCCCTACACCCCGTTGGACCTGGACGCCTCCCGCGCCAACTACCTGAGCACGGGGCAAGGCGTGCTGGATTATGACCGGTTGAATACGGAGCGTACCCGGGCCTTCAGCCAACTGGATCTGCGGCTCGACCGGAAATGGAACCTGAGGAACCTGACCATAGACCTGTTCCTGGACATCCAGAACGTGTTGAGGAGTGCCGGACCCGTGATACCGACCTACACGTTCGCCCGGAACGCCGATGGGAGCTATGCCACCACCGATGGGCAGCCGGTTAGGCCGGACGGCAGCAATGCCGTGCCCTTGCTCCTGGCCGACGACGACCCCTTCTTCCTGCCGAGCATCGGGTTCATCCTCGAATTCTGACCGGAGGGGCCGGTTCCCTGCGTAAGTTCCCGCTCCGAAGAACGGGGATGTACATGATCATTTCGAAATACGGGGGATCCTCAGTCGGGTCCCCCGAACGGATAGCCGGAATCGTGGCCTGGATGCAGGAACACGGCATGCGGCAAGGGGTACGGGCCGTGGTGGTGTCGGCCTTTTCGGGCGTCACCGACCAGCTCATCCGCATGGCGCGGGAGGCCGAGAGCGGCTCATCCGCCCATACCGACCAGTTCCGGCAATTGGAGCTCCGCCATCTGGAGGCCATCCGGAAGTTGGTGCACGTGCACCAGCAGAGCAACACCACCGCTCTGGTGAAACTGATGCTCAACGAGCTGGAAGACGTGTTGCAGGGGGTGCAGCTCATCCGCGAGTGTTCGCCCCGCACATTGGATTTCGTGCTCGGCTTCGGCGAGCGGCTCAGCGCCTTCATCATCAGCCGGGCCTTCGCCTCGGCCGATGTACCGGCCGAATACCTCGACGCCCGCACCGTGCTGCGGACCAATGCCCGTTTCGGGGCGGCGATGGTGGATATGCCGGCCACCACCGAGGCCCTGCGTACCCATTTCCAGGCGCATCCGGCCCTGCAGGTGGTCACGGGGTTCATCGGCAGTACGGCCGCCGGCGAAAGTACCACCCTGGGCCGCGGCGGCAGCGACTACACGGCTTCCATCCTGGGTGCCGCGCTCGGTGCCGACGAGGTGCATATCTGGACCGACGTGGACGGCGTGCTCACGGCCGACCCCCGCAAAGTGCCCAACGCCTTCCTGCAAGCCGAGCTGTCCTATGTGGAAGCCATGGAGATGAGCCATTTCGGGGCCAAGGTCATCTATCCGCCCACCATCCAGCCCCTCATGGCGGCGGGCATCCCCATCCGCATCCGCAATTCCTTCAATCCGGCGCATCCGGGTACCAAGGTGACAGCCCAGGCCGCACCGGACCCGCATCCCATCCGGGGTATCACGTCCATTCCGCGGGTGGCCTTGCTCCAGGTGGAAGGTGCCGGCATGGCGGGTGTGGCGGGTGTGGCCCAGCGCATTTTCGGTGCCATGGCCCGGGCCGGCATTTCCGTCATCCTCATTTCCCAGGCCTCCTCCGAGCAGAGCGTGTGCTTCGCCGTGGCGCCCGGCGATGCCGGTGCGGCGGTGGATGCCCTGAATGCCGAATTCGAATTCGAACGCCAGACCGGGCGCATCGCCCGCATCCAGGTGGACGACCAGCAGGCCATCCTGGCCGTGGTGGGCGAGAACATGCGCCATACCCCCGGCATTTCGGGTCGCCTGTTCTCGGCCCTGGGCCAGAACGGCGTGAATGTGACCGCCATAGCCCAGGGATCGTCGGAGCTCAACATCTCCATCGTGGTGCCGGCGGCCGACGAAACCAAAGCCCTGCGTGTGATCCACGACGCCTTCTTCACCCCCATCAGCCGCACCCTGCATGTGTTTCTGATCGGATTGGGGCGCGTGGGGGCCGAACTGGCCGACCTGCTGCACCGCAGCCGGGCCACCATCGCCGAGCGCAACGGCCTGGACCTGCGCCTGGTGGGTGTGGCCAACCGCAGCAAGATGCGGTTCGACCTGGGCGGCTTCGGCGAAGACTGGCGGGAACGCCTGGAACAGGGGGGAGGTCCGGCCTCGGTGGAGGCCTATCTGGAGCACGTATTGGCATTGAACCTGCCCAATTCGGTCGTTGTGGATTGCACCGCCGGCACCGAGGTGAACGCCCGCTACGGGGACCTGCTGGAGCGGTCGGTAGCCGTGGTAACCCCCAACAAAATCCTGAACGCGGGTCCCATGGGCGAATGGCGACGGCTACGGGAAATCTCGCGGCGGCGGCAGGTGCCCTTCCTCTACGAAACCAACGTGGGTGCGGCCCTGCCCATGGTGAAAACCGTGCGCGAGCTGGCCGTTTCGGGCGACCGTTTCCTGAAAATCGAAGGCGTGCTCAGCGGCACCCTCAGTTTCCTGTTCAACCGGTTCGCCGACGGGGAAAGCTTCAGCTCCCTGCTGCGCACCGCCTTCCGCGAGGGCTACACCGAACCCGATCCCCGGGACGACCTGAACGGTCTGGATGCCGCCCGAAAGATCCTCATCCTGGCCCGCGAAGCCGGATGGGAGCTGGAATTGGACGATATCCTGATCGAGCCCGCCGTGCCCGCGCACCTGCTGGAAACCCCCACCCTGGACGCGTTCTGGGACGGGTTGGATGAGGCCGACAAGTACCTGGCCAAGCGTCGGGTGGAAGCCCGCAACGCCGGTGAACGCTTGGTGTATCTGGCATCGGTGGAAGGTGGCCATGCCCGCGTGGGCCTCACGCGGATCGGGCCTACGCACCCGGCCTTCCACCTGCAAGGCACCGACAACCTGCTGGCCATCACCTCGGATGTGTATGCCGACCGCCCGCTCACGGTGGCGGGACCGGGAGCGGGCCCCGTGGTTACCGCAAACGGCGTGCTGGCCGACCTCATCCGCATCGGCGGGGTGTGGTCGTGAGTGCGGTGCGCGTGTTCGCTCCGGCCACCGTGGCCAACGTGGCGTGCGGGTTCGATACGCTGGGGTTCGCTTTGGACGCACCCGGCGACATCGTGGAAGCCGTGCGGCAGGGGCCGCCCGGCGTGCGCATCACCACCATCACCGGCGATGGCGGCCGGCTGCCGCTGGAAGCGGCAGCCAACACGGCCGGCGTGGCCGTGTTGGCGCTGCTGGCCGCGCTGGACGACCGGGGCACGGGCATCGAACTGGCCTTGCACAAGCAGATGCCCCTTGGGTCCGGTCTGGGCTCCAGCGCGGCCAGCAGCGTGGCCGCCGCCGTGGCCGCCAACGAAGTGCTCGGGCGGCCCTTCGACCGCGCCGCATTGCTGCCTTTCGTAATGCAGGCCGAGAAGATCGCCTGCGGCGCGGCCCACGCCGACAACGTGGCACCGGCCCTGCTTGGCGGATTCGTGCTCGTGCGCAGCTATGAGCCGCTCGATACCGTCCGCCTGCCCTTCCCCGACGACCTGCATGCCGCCGTGGTGCATCCCCATATCGAACTGCTCACGGCCGACGCCCGCAACGTACTGCGCAAGACCATCCGCCTGGACCAGGCCATCGAACAGTGGAGCAACCTGGCCGGCCTCATCGCCGGTCTCACCCTGGGCGACCATGCCCTCATCGGCCGCTCCCTCAAAGACACCCTCATCGAACCCGTGCGCAGCATGCTCATTCCCGGGTTCGATGCCGCCAAACAGGCCGCGCTCGACGCCGGCGCCCTGGGTTGCAGCATCTCGGGGTCGGGTCCCAGCATCTTCGCCCTCACCCGGGGCCGGGCCGACGCGGAATCCGCCGCCGACGCCATGGTGCGCGCCTTGGAAACCTACCAATTGGGCAGCGACCGGTTCGTTTCCCGCATCAATCCCCATGGAGCCGTGGTGCTATGAGGTACGTCTCCACCCGGGGCGCCTCGCCCGACGTTTCCTTCCAAGAAGCCGTCCTGAACGGCCTTGCCCCCGACGGAGGCCTGTATCTGCCGACGGCTGACGGCCGACGGCTGACGGAAGGAGAAGCGGGATGGGAAGCCTGGCTCCGGCAATACTCGGGCTTCGATGCGGAGGACGCGTTCGCCTTTCCGTTGGAAGCGATACGGTTGGATGAGCGAACCTGGGTGCTCGAATTGTTCCATGGTCCCACGGCGGCCTTCAAGGATTTCGGCGCGCGGTTCATGGCCCGGGTGCTGCCCCATTGCCACCGGGGAAACGCCCCGCTCACCCTCCTGACGGCCACCTCGGGCGACACCGGCGCGGCCGTGGCCCAGGGGTTTCATGGCGTGCCGGGCGTGCGCGTGTTCGTGCTGTATCCCAAGGGGCGGGTGAGCGCCATGCAGGAGGCCCAGTTCGCCACCCTGGGCGGCAACATCACGGCCCTGGAAGTGGACGGCTCCTTCGATGACTGCCAGCGCCTGGTGAAGGCCGCCTTCGCCGATGCCGACCTCACGGGTCGGCTCACCCTCACCAGCGCCAACTCCATCAACATCGCCCGCCTGCTGCCCCAGGCCACCTACTATTTCCGGGCGCTGGAGCTCACCGGAATGCGCGGGGCGGAGACCGCCTTCGTGGTACCCAGCGGCAACTTCGGCAACCTGACCGCCGGCGTACTGGCCGCGCGCGACGCCTTTCCCGAGGCCGCCTTCCTGGCCGCCACCAACGCCAACGACGTGGTGCCCGCCTATCTGGCCGGTGCGGGGTACGAGCCCCGCGCCAGCGTGGCCACCCTCTCGAACGCCATGGACGTGGGCGCACCCAGCAATTTCGAGCGCCTGCATCGCCTCTTCGACGGCGACGACGCCCGCCTGCGCGCCTTCCTGGGTGGGGCGGGCATCGACGATGCCGACACCCGCGCCGAGATCCGCCTCACCTACGACCGGTTCGGCTATGCGGCCGATCCGCATACCGCCACCGGCCTGGCCGCCTGGCGCCGCCTGCGCGATACTCCCCGGTATGCGGGGCGTACCGGCATCGTGCTGGCCACGGCCCATCCCGCCAAATTCATGGACGTCATGGAGTCCGTGTTGCCCGGGGTAGTGCGCCTGCCCGACCGGTTGGCCGAGCGGATGCGTCATCCCATTCGGAGCATCCGCATCCCGGCCGCATTCGAAGCGCTCAGCGGGGTGGTGGTCTCAGGATCTGGAAGCTGAGAGGCGTTCTCCGAGCGCCATCCCCTACATTCCCCCTATGCGCATCCTTTCCTTCATCACATTCCTGCTCGGCGCGGCGGTCTCCGCATCGGCCCAACCGGCGCCGGAGTCCGATCCGGCGCGGATGATCCTGGGCGCATGGGTTAATAAAAAAGACAGCCGAAACACCATGGTATTCTCCAGCAATGGTAAGTTACTCGAGTATTATGATTCGGAACTCTTGTTCGAATCGAGTTGGGAGTTTGTGGAGGAATGCGCTGGCGAACGCACGGCGGATGGTGACTATGGTATGTTGAGGTTGATCGATTCGGATGGATTGCAAGAATGCTACGTGGTACAAGGACTGGAATCGATCCTGACCCTGCTGCGGGTGCCGGAGGGGAACCTGCTGCTATTCAAGCGGGTGGAGTGATTCCATAAGTTGAAAACACGCCCGGGTTTTGCCTCAGAACCGGTACCGTAGAGCCACAATTCCTGAACGAATCCATTGATTCGCGAATGAGTCGTCATCCATGAACGTCGTGATGGAATGCCGGATTTTCAATTCCACGTCGATGGGATATCGGACACTCGTGGACCGGTACCCGATTCCGGCGCTAGCGAACCACATCCGGTCACGAGACCGCTCGGGTATATCGTACGTTTCGTACATGGGAATGTCTGTCAAATGATTCGAAGTAGTTTGGAATCGGCTGTTCCGATACCCGATTTTGAGGGCGAGTTCGGGCCCGACGGTCAGGTACATGGATTGGGACTTCAGCGGATAGGCATGGATATGCAACGGAACCGCTAGGTAGTACACTCCCACGGTGTTCTCCAATCGTTGGGTATACACCTCTCCGGTAGGTTCTCCAGATGGATTCGTGGCAACGATGGATTGCTCCTGAAACCGATACCGGTTGACATGGAATTCGAGACCCGTCAGGATTGAAATCCGGCTGTGTAAGGGTCTTTCCGCCAACACTTGGACCTGATAGCCAGGTGCCGCACGCCAAATTTCGTTCAATGAAGCGACCATTTGGCCGAATCGGAGGTCACTATAATTGGCACCAAAACCCAGCCGGAGGGTGCCGATCGGGTGATTGGAGGATTGGGCACATGCATCCGGTACTAGCAGAAATATCAAGGATATGGCCATCCACATGAAGGTGGATGAGGCGAGGTAAAAGGACTTCATACCCCGTCATCATACGTATATTCCTCACAAATCTCCATCCTCACCCCATCCCGATTTCTGGCTGAGTGAACATGAACAAGGAACGCCTGCATGGCATCATTTTCGGGACGGATACGCCCGAGGGGCGCCGGTTCGACACCCTGCTGATGGTCGTGATTGTGGCCAGCGTGCTGGTGGTGATGTTGGAAACGGCGCTGGCCCACGACACCACCACGCGGTTCGTGTTCCGCATGTTGGAATGGGCCTTCACGCTGCTGTTCACCATCGAATATGCGGCCCGCATCTGGTCGCACCCGCGTCCCCGCAACTATGTGTTCAGCTTCTGGGGGGTGGTGGATGTGCTGGCGCTGCTGCCTACGTTCCTGAGCGGTGTGGTGGAGGGCACCCAGGCGCTGCTGGCCATCCGGCTGTTGCGACTCATGCGGGTGTTCCGCGTGCTGAAACTGGTGCGGTACGTGAAAGAGGCCCAGGTGCTCACCAAGGCCCTGTGGCTGAGTTTCCACAAGATCTCCGTGTTCTTCCTGGCCATCCTGCTCATGGTCACCCTGCTGGGTTCCATCATGTATGTGGTGGAAGGGGGCGAGAACGGATTCAGCAGCATTCCGGCCAGCATCTACTGGGCCGTGATCACCATCACCACGGTGGGGTATGGCGACATCGTTCCGGTCACGGCCCTGGGCAAATTCATCGCCTCCCTCATCATGGTCACGGGCTACGCCGTCATCGCCGTGCCCACGGGCATCCTCACCGTGGAACTGAACCGGGCCGTGAAGGAAAAGCAGGATGCGGAAGTCTGCCCGCATTGCGGGAAACCGCTGCACGAGTGAGGCTAGCCCCGCTCCCGGATCTCCCGGATGGTGGAGATGATTTCGTCCTTGGTGATGTTGGTCGGGACAGCGGGGACGTCGAGTGGGGAGCGGTCCATGCGCTCGGGACGAATGATGAATGTCCGCCCATCCCGCCGTTTAATCCGGATTTCGCCATAGGTCTCCACCTCATCCAACAAGGTTGAAAGATGTTGCCGTGCCTCGGAGTAGGTGTATTCTTTCATAGGTCGATGACCGTGATGTTCATGGTTTTTGCGACGTCCATCATGCGTTGGTCGAGCGTCATCAGCGGTGTGGATTTGGATAGTGCGGTATCCAGCACATAGGCGTCGTACGCGTACATGGAAAACCGGCCACATAGATCCAATGATTCATCCAAACGCAATGGAATTTCCCGAATTGGAATGTTTCGATACGACTGAATCGCCAATTTGGCCTGTTCGACACTCAGTCTTCCTCTTTTCAACTGCGCCGAAAGAGCGTTACCCATCTCTGCATCCAATGAAGCGGGTGCGATCAGATTCGCAGCATGTGTTCGTCGTATGATAGATTCGCGCGTCGATTCGCCCAGTAAGATGGCCAGAAGAATGGAGGTGTCTATGGTGATCGTTTTCATACTTGTACAATAGTACAATACTACTTCTTCAATCGCAAAAATTTATATTCGCAGCCACGTGCCGTTGGTATCCAACCTGAGCAACGGGTTCGGGGTGCTGGGCGCCTACCGGACCCTGCACGTGTGGGAGCGGGGGGACTAATCCCCCCATCTCCGTATCTTCCGCCCATGAGCAAAATGGGGCGGGTTCTGGTGGCCATGAGTGGCGGAGTGGATTCCTCGGTGGCGGCGGTGATGCTGGCCGAGCAGGGGTATGAAGTGATCGGCATCACCATGAAGACCTGGGATTACAGCTCTTCGGGCGGCAAATCGCACAAGGAAACCGGCTGCTGCACGCTGGAATCCATGAACGACGCCCGCCAGATCGCCCTCAAGCACGGGTTCACCCATTTCATCGTGGATATCCGCGAGGAGTTCGGCGATTGGGTGATCGACCGGTTCGTGGAGGAATACACGGCCGGCCGTACGCCGAATCCCTGCGTGTTGTGCAACACCCATATCAAATGGGCCGCCCTACTGAAACGCGCCGACAGCCTGGGCTGCGAATTCATCGCCACCGGCCATTATGCCAACGTGCGCGCCGAGAACGACCGGTTCGTGATTTCGCGCGGGAAGGATGCCAACAAGGACCAATCCTATGCGCTCTGGGGTGTGAAACAGGAGCACCTGGCCCGCACCACCTTCCCCCTGGGCAGCTGGCACAAGCCCGACATCCGCCAATTCGCCGCCGACCACGGCCTGCTGAACGTGGCCGGCAAGAAAGACAGCTACGAGATCTGTTTCGTGCCCGACAACGACTACCGCCGCTTCCTGCGCGACCGGGTTCCCGGCCTGGAAGACCGCGTGGCCGGCGGGGCTTTCGTGGACCGCGACGGCAAGGTGGTGGGTCGCCACGAGGGCTATCCCTTCTACACCATCGGGCAACGCCGCGGCCTGCACCTGCCCATGGGCAAACCCGTGTATGTGACGGCCATCGATCCCGCAACCAATACGATTACGGTGGGGGGTGAGGAAGACCTCATCAACACCACCTGTGTGGCCAAAAACCTGAACTTCGGCAAATACGCGGCCATTCCGCACGAAGACTTCCCCGTGGTGGGCGCCATCCGCTACAACGACGACGGAGCGCCCGGTTTCCTCACACAAACCGGCCCCGACGAGCTCACCATGCGGTTTCCCGAAGGCCGTAGCGCCATCACGCCGGGTCAGGCCCTGGTGGTCTATGAAGGCGACGACGTGGTAGCCGGCGGGTGGATCCACAAGGTCACCGAACCCCGGTACGCCGGATGATGGGTCGCCACGGCATCCTTCTGTTCATACTGATGGGGGTGGTGGCCTGCGCCACCCCGGCCACCGTGCACCAGGAGCGCTACCTGGCCAGCCAGATGGCCGACCGCATCCGCGTGGACAGCACCGTGGCCGAGGATCCCGCCATCGAGGCCCTGCTCTATCCCTACCGGTCGCGCCTGCGCGTGAGCATGGACATGGTGATCGCCGAATTGCCCTACGACATCGCCAAGGCCAAACCCGAGGGGCCCTTGGGCAACCTGGCCGCCGACATGCTGCGCAGTGCGGCCGTGGGCATGACCGGTGCGCCGGTGGACATCGCCATTCTGAACAACGGGGGTTTGCGGGTGCCGCTGTATGCGGGTCCGGTCACCGTGGGGCGGGTGTACGAACTCATGCCTTTCGACAACTTCCTGGTCATCTTGCAATTGAAAGGTGAGCAGGTGCTGGCCCTGGCCGACGAACTGGCCGCCTTCGGGGGCGAGCCCGTCAGCGGCATGCGGTTCCGCATCGAAGCCGGCAAGGCCGTGGACCTGCTGGTCGGCAACGCCACCGTAGAACCCGACCGGCTCTACACCATCGCCACGCACAACTATCTGGCCGATGGGGGCGGGGATTTCCCGAGTCTGTGGAAACCCGAGGCGCGCACCGATTTCAGCCTGATGGTGCGCGACATTTTCATCCGTCAATTCATGATGAATCCGAGGCCTACGCCCCGCCTGGAGGGCCGCATCCGATGAGCAGCCGCCGCGACTTCCTACGCCGGCTGGCCCTGCTCACCGCCGGTACCGGCGTGCTGGGAGCGGTGCCCGTGTTCGGCCGCGAGAGCCGGGGTTCGCGCACCCTCACCATCCTGCATACCAACGACACCCACGCCCGCCTCGATCCGTTCCCCGCATCGGGCGGGGCCTTGGCCGGGCTGGGCGGCATCGCCCGCCGCGCCACCCTGGTGAACCAGGTCCGCGCCGAGGCCGAAGCCGTGGTGCTGCTCGATGCCGGCGACGTGTTCCAGGGCACGCCCTACTTCAACTTCTACAGCGCCGAGCCCGACCTCAAAGCCATGACCGCCATGGGCTACGACGCCTGGACCCTGGGCAACCACGAGTTCGACAACCGGGTGGGCGGGCTCCTCCAGGCACTGCCCCACGCCGGGTTTCCCTTGGTCAACAGCAACTACGAGGTGTCCGGTTCGCCCCTGGCCGACCACATCAAACCCTATCATGTGGTTCAGAAAGGCGATTTCCGCATAGGGATCGTGGGTGCCGGCATCGACTTCCCCGGCCTGGTGCTGGCCAGCCATCATGAAGGTGTGGCCTATCGCGACCCGATCCGCTGGGTGCGGTATTGGAGCGACCGCGTGCGGTATTTCGAGCGATGCGACTACGTGATCTGCCTGAGCCACCTCGGGTTCCGGTACCAATCGGACCGGGTGGACGACTGCAAGCTGGCCCAGGCCTGCGACGGGGTCGACCTGGTCATCGGTGGCCACACGCACACCTTCCTGGAAGTACCGGAACGGTTCACCCATGCCAACGGCCGCGAGACCCTGGTCACCCAGGTGGGTCATGGCGGCGTGGTACTCGGCCGCATCGACGTGCGGTTCGACCACCGGAACCGGGTGGAAGGCGCCATGGCCCGCAACCAGATCGTAGGTGAAGCGGACTGGGGCCTGCTGACGGCCTGAGGCGATTCCGGTATATTGCCGGATCACCTTTCATCCAGTCCCATTTTCGTGAAACAGTTGCTCACGCTCGGCTTGGCCCTGTTCCTGGCCGCCTGCGCCGGGTCCCGACCGGTATCCGACGCCACCCTACCGTCCACCGTACCCGCGCCGGTGGCCCAGGCCGCTCCGCCCGCATCCGCATTCGACCCGGCCGCCGTGGCACCCGTAGAGGCTGGTGCGTTCGACAACGGGCGCATGTGGACCTTCGAATATCCCCCGCTCGACTACCTCCGCACCACCTACAAGCGCGATTTCGATGCCGCCTGGTTCGAAAAGGCCCGCCTGGGTGCCGTGCGCATACCGGGTTGCTCCGGCAGTTTCGTCTCGGCCGAAGGCCTGGTGATGACCAACCACCATTGCGCCCGGGAAAACGTGACCGCCGTCTCCCGCGAGGGGGAAAACCTGCTGGACAACGGGTTCGTGGCCGCCACCCGCGCCGACGAGCGCCCCATCCCCGATACCTGGGTGGACCGCCTGGTCGAGATCACCGATGTGACCGACCGGGTGATGGACGGCATGGTCCCCGGATTGGCGTCCGAAGACGAGGCCGTCATCATCGAAACCAATTCCGAAGCCCTCATCGAAGAAACCTATGAGCGGCTGGGTGAGCGGGAAAAGTATGAGGTGCAGGTGATCGGCCTGTTCAATGGCGGCCGGTACAGCCTGTATGTGTTCCGCCGGTACACCGATGTACGCCTGGTGATGGCGCCCGAACTGCAACTGGGCTATTTCGGGGGCGATCCGGACAACTTCACCTTCCCGCGCTACAACCTGGACATGAGCTTCTACCGGGTGTACGATGAGAACGGGCAGGCTCTGGATACCCGGGGCCAGTACTTCCCCTGGAGCACCCGCGGCGCCACGGAAGGCGAGCCCGTGTTCCTGATCGGCAACCCCGGCAGCACCACGCGGCAACAGACCCTGGCCCAACTCCTGTACCGGGGCCAGGTGGGCGACCGCCTCATGCACGGGCTTTTCGGTTCCCTCATCGCCAGCATGGAGACCTTCCTGGCGGCCGATCCGGTCGAAGCCGAAAAGGTGGATATCCGCAACCAGATCTTCGGGCTGGCCAATACCGAAAAACTGTATGGCGGCCAGATCGAAGCCCTGCTCGACCCCGAGCTGCTGGGTCGGCGCCGGAGCAACGAGATCGCCTTCCGCAACGCCCTGGCCGCCGATGCCGAGCTGATGCGCACCTACGGCCCCTCCCTGGAGCGCATGCAAGCCATCCAGGATGAAAAAGCCGCACATGCGGCCCTCTATTACAGCTGGTTGGCCGTGTACCCGGGCAGCAGCTATGCGGCCGTCTCCCTGCAGCGGGCCTTCTTCGCCTACGCCTACCATCATTACAAGAACCTGGGTGTGCCGGCCGAGAACCTGGAAGACCTGCGCCAGCAGCTCATGGCCCTGGAGAATCTGCCGGCCTCCTACGAACGGGCCCTGTTGGTGGACCGTCTGCACTACGTGATGGAGAACCTCGGGCCTGACAACTCCCTCGTGGTGGCCGGGTTCGGTGGCAAAACGCCCGAAGAATTGGCCGATGCCATCCTGCAAGGCCCCTTCAACAACCAGGATGCCTTCAACCGCCTCATCATGGGCGACCTGAGCGCCGTGCAGGATGCGGCCTGGACCTTGGCCGCCGCCTTCGCCGTGCCCGTACTGGAGGGGCAGCAAGCCTATCAGATGCTGGCCGAAGAAGAGAACGGCGTTCAGAACACCCTGGGCAGGGCCTGGTTCGCCATCTACGGCACCACGCGTCCGCCCGATGCCACCTTCTCCCTGCGCATCAGCGACGGAGTGGTGAGTGCCTACGACTACAACGGCACACAAGCCCCCTGGTACACCACCTTCTACGGGTTGTATGACCGGAACCGCAGTTTCTCGAACGCGCATCCCTGGGATCTGCCGGCCCGCTGGACGACCCCGGCCGCCGGGCTCGACCTGGGCACACCCCTCAATTTCGTGACCACGAACGACATCATCGGGGGCAACTCCGGCTCGCCCGTGGTCAATGCCGATCTGGAAGTGGTGGGCCTGGCGTTCGACAGCAACATCGAGGGTATGGGTTCCAACGATTTCATCTTCGACACCGAGCGGGCGCGCTGCGTGGCCGTGGACGTGCGCGGCATGTTGGCCGCCCTGCGCCATGTGTACAAAGCCGAGGCCCTGGTGGCCGAACTGACCGCCCGCAAATGAGCGTGAACCACGAGGCCCTGCAAGCCAAAGTGCGGAAGGTGGGGTTGCCGGACATCCGGCGCCACATCTTCCTGTGCGTGGATGCCTCCAACCCCAAATGCTGCAGCCCGGACAAATCGCTGGAATCCTGGGACTATCTGAAGAAGCGCCTAAGTGAATTGGGCTTGTCTGAACAGGGCGGTACGGGCCGCACCAAAGCCGATTGCCTGCGCGTGTGCATGCATGGTCCGGTAGCGGTAGTGTATCCCGAGGGGGTGTGGTATCATAGCTGTTCGCCCGAGGTTCTCGAGCGCATCATACAGGACCATCTCATCGGGGGAAACCCGGTGGAGGAATTCCGCATCACCTGGAGTTGAATCATGGCCATCATCCGACACGCAACCGCCGAATGGACCGGAGCCGGAAAAACCGGAACCGGACTGATGAGCACCCAAAGCAAGGTGCTCGAAAACACGCCCTACGATTTCGTGCGCCGGTTCGGCACGGAGCCGGGCACCAACCCGGAGGAACTGCTGGCCGCCGCGCACGCGGGGTGTTTCTCCATGAAACTGGCCTTCGTGCTGAA
>JANJTJ010000014.1 GCA_024711145.1 Balneolales bacterium | reverse complement strand
TGCTCGCCCACGTCGCCCGCGCCCGGCGGTGGCTGCAAGCCACCTTCCCCCAACCCCGCATCAAACGCCACGAACTGGCTTTCGAAGTGGATTCCGACGATGGATGGTGGCGCGGCATCATCGACCTCTATGTGCAGGATGCCGACGGCAACAGCTGGGTGGTCGATTTCAAAACCGGTAGGCCTTCCACCTCCGATTGGACCGCCTACGCCCTCGATGCCGAATACGACGAACAGCTGGTGGCCTACTGCACCGCCACTTCCGCTCTGGGGCTTCCCGAAATCCATCCGGCTAGGGCCATCCTGCTCTTCACCGATTCCGATGTGCCGGTGGCACGGTCGCTCCATGAACTGATGAGCTGAATTTTTGCAAAACGGCGCATGGGGGTGGTGTAACTTCGCCCACATGAAACGCACCATCCTGCTTCTGCTCCTCCTGGTGGCCGGTCTCGGCGCCGTGCCCGCATCCGCCCAATTGCTGTCTCCCGAGGCCTTCCTCGGCTATGGGATGGGCGACCGCTTCACCTACCACCACCGTGCCGTCGATTATGTGGAACATGTGGCCGCCCAACGGCCCGATGCCGTCCGCCTCATTCCCTACGGCTCCACCAACGAAGGCCGGCCCCTGCTGCTGGTGGCCATCACCTCGCCGGCCAACATGGCCCGCCTCGAGGAAATCCGCCTCAACAACCTCCGCCGCGCCGGCTTGGCCGAAGGCGAACCCACCGACGACGGCATCACCCTGGTCTGGCTGAGCCACAACATCCACGGCAACGAATCTGTCAGCCTGGAAGCCGCATTGCTCACCTTGTGGAAACTGGCCGATCCCACCAACGCCGAATCGCAGGGCTGGTTGGAGAACACGGTGGTCTTGCTCGACCCGACCGTGAACCCCGACGGCCGCGACCGTTACGCCGTCTGGTACCATCAGATGATGGGTACCGAAATGGATGTGACTCCCTTCGCCCGCGAACACCGCGAACCCTGGCCCGGTGGCCGAGCCAACCACTACCTGTTCGACCTGAACCGCGATTGGGCTTGGCAAACCCAGGTGGAAAGCCGCCAACGCGGTGTGGTGTACCAACAGTGGTTGCCCCACGTGCATGCCGATTTCCATGAGATGGGCGCCGAAAGTCCCTACTATTTCGCACCGGCCGCCGCGCCCTACCACGAGGCCGTAACGCCCTTCCAGCGCAGCTTCCAGGTGGAGGTCGGGCAGAACCACGCCCGGTATTTCGATGGCAATTTCTGGCTCTACTTCACCAAGGAAGTCTTCGACCTGTTCTATCCCAGCTATGGCGACACCTGGCCCACCTACCAGGGAGCCATCGGCATGACCTATGAACAAGGCGGGAGCGGATATGCCGGCCTGGGCGTGATACTTGCCAACGGCGATACCCTCACCCTCAAAGACCGCATCGCCCATCAGCATCTGGTAGGCATGTCCACCGTGGAAGTCTCGGCCCGGAACGCCGCCAAACTGGCCAACGAGTTCAAGGCCTTCTACGACAAGGGCCGCAACAACCCCGATGGAGCCTACAAGACCTATCTGGTGCGCGACAACGGCAATCCCGACCAACTCAAAGCCTTCCTGAGCCTGCTGGATCTGCAAGGCATCCGCTACGGGCTGGCCCCGGCCCGCCGCACCGCCAACGGGTTCGATTTCGCCACCGGCCGCACCGGCAGCGTGAACATCGGTACCGACGACGTGCTCATCAGCCTGTATCAGCCCAAATCCACCCTGGCGCATGTGCTGATGGAGCCCCGGACCACCATCGTCGATTCGCTGACCTACGACATCACGGCCTGGTCGCTTCCCTATGTGTACAACCTGCAGGCCTGGGGCATCGGCGAGCGCATCAATCCGAGGTATGTGGATGTGATGGCCGAAAAATTCCCCGAACCCGCCGCCGACATGGCCACGCAGGCCCTGGCCTATGCCTATCTGGTGGAGTGGAAATCGTTGGATGATGTGCGTTTCATGGCCGACCTGATGCAACAGGGCGTGCAGGTGCGGTCCACCGAAAAATCCCTCACCTTCGGCGGGAAAACCTATGCGCCCGGCACCTTGGTGGTCACCCGTACCGGCAACGAGCGCCATACCGATTTCGACCGGCGCATACGCGAGACGGCCGCCCGCCACCGCCGCGTGGCCATGCCGGTATACACCGGCTTCGCCGAAGGCGGCGTGGATATCGGCTCGGGCAGCGTGCGCCATCTGCCCGCTCCGAAAGTGGGCATCCTGGCCGGAGAAGGCGTTTCTTCGCTTCAGTTCGGCGAAGTATGGCATTTCTTCGACCAACAGATCGGGTACCCCGCCACCACCATCCATCTGTCCGATTTCGGTCGGGTACCCCTGCACCAGCTGGATGTGCTGGTACTGCCCAACGGCAACTACCGCTCCATCTTCTCGGGCGACACCTGGGACCGCGTGCAGGAGTGGATGCGGAATGGAGGTGTGCTCATCGCCATGGAAGGCGTGGTGGACCAACTGGCCGGTACCGAGGCCTTCGGCTCGTTGGATTCCAAAGAGCCGGAAGCGGTGGAAACCCCCTTGGCCACCTATGGCGCCGCCGAGCGCGAAAGCATGCGCGAGTCGTTGGCCGGCGGCATCTTCAAAGTGCGCATGGACGCCACCCATCCGCTGGGCTTCGGATATCCCAACGGCTACTATTCGCTCAAGACGGGTGGCCGGGCCTATGCCTACATGGACCGCGGGTGGAATGTGGGAACCATACCGGCCGACGGGTTCGTGAGCGGGTTCGTGGGGCATCGGCTGAAACCCGTGGTGCTCGAATCGCTCGTGTTCGGCCATATTCCCCAGGGTCGGGGTGCGGCGGTCGTGATGGTGGACAACCCCCTCTTCCGGGCATTCTGGGAAGGCGGGAAGTTGGTATTCGCCAACGCCGTATTCCAGGTCGGAAACTGATGCCATGCGGCGGATCGTCCTTACGGGGCCTACCGCCGTCGGCAAAACCGCGCTGAGTCTGGAGGTGGCGGCCGCCCACGGGTGGACCGTCATCTCCGCCGATTCGCGCCAATGCTACCGGTACCTGGATATCGGAACCGGAAAAGTGACGCCCGAGGAGCGCGCCCGGGTACCGCATAAGAACATAGACCTGTTCGAACCCACCGAGCGCGACTCGGCCGCGGCGTTCGCGGGCCGGGCGGGGGGGGGGGGGGGGGGGGGGGGGGCCGACCCCCCCCCCCCCCAGGGGGGGGGGGGGGGCCCCC
>JANJTJ010000060.1 GCA_024711145.1 Balneolales bacterium | reverse complement strand
CTGGGCCACCGTGCCCGAAATGTGCGAATTGTGGGCGCGGCTGGCCAACTCGGGCACCACACCGCCGAACCGGGCGTGGATGGTCTGCCCGGCGATCACATTGCTGCGCAACACCCCGGCGGCCGGGTCCCACACGGCCGCGGCCGTCTCGTCACAGGAAGATTCGATACCGAGGATCATGATTCCAGCAAAGTAGCACGAAAAAGGGGGCCGAAGCCCCCTCTTTCCGTCAGCCGTCAGCCGTTAGCCGTCTTACTTCTTATCGTCCACCACTTCGAAGTCCGCATCCACGGCGCCGTCGCCTTTGGCTTTGGGTTCGTCGGCAGGAGCTTCGGTAGCACCACCGGCCGCGCCGTTGCCGGCCTGGTTGTACACCTCTTGGGAGAAGGCCGACATGGCGCTGTTCACGGCGTTGGTGGCCGCTTCGAGCCCTTCGGTCTCGCCGGACTTGTGCACGGCCTCCAACTGGGCCACGGCGTCTTCCACGGCTTTCCGGGTGGTTTCGGACACCTTGGAACCGTGTTCGTCGAGCTGTTTTCTGGTACTGAAGATGAGGTTGTCGGCCGCGTTGAGCAGGTCGATCTTCTCTTTCAGCTTGCGGTCTTCCTCGGCATGTTCGGCCGCGGCTTGGCGCATTTTTTCGATCTCGGCGTCGCTCAGGCCGGAGCTGGCCTCGATGCGGATGGATTGCTCCTTGCCGGTGTTCTTTTCTTTGGCTTTCACGCTGAGAACGCCGTTGGCGTCGATGTCGAAGGTGACTTCGATCTGGGGAATGCCCCGGGGCGCCGCGGGCACGCCGTCCAGGTGGAACCGGCCCAGGGTGCGGTTGTCGGTGGCACGGGTGCGCTCCCCTTGCAGGATGTGGATCTCCACGCTGGTCTGGTTGTCGCTGGCCGTGGAGAACACTTCCGCCTTGCTGGTGGGGATGGTGGTGTTGGCATCGATGAGTTTGGTCATGACTCCGCCCAGGGTTTCGATACCCAGGGAAAGCGGAATCACATCCAGAAGCACCACGTCTTTCACGTCGCCGGTGAGCACACCGCCTTGGATGGCGGCCCCGATGGCTACCACTTCGTCGGGGTTCACGCCTTTGTGCGGCTCTTTGCCGAAGAAGGCTTTCACCACTTCCTGGATCTTGGGCATGCGGGTGGAACCGCCCACCAGGATCACCTGGTCGATGTCGCCCACGTTCAGGCCGGCGTCTTTCAGGGCCTGCTCGGTGGGGCGCAGGGTCCGCTGCACCAGATCATCCACCAATTGTTCGAACTTGGCCCGGCTCAGGTCGATGTTCAGGTGTTTGGGACCCGAAGCGTCGGCGGTGATGAAGGGCAGGTTGATATTGGTTTTGGTGGCACCGGAGAGTTCGATCTTGGCTTTTTCGGCGGCGTCTTTGAGACGCTGCATGGCCATGGCGTCTTTGGAGAGGTCGATTCCGTCGGACTTGCGGAACTCGTCGATCAGGAATTGGATGATGCGGCCGTCGAAGTCGTCGCCCCCGAGGTGGGTGTCGCCGTTGGTGGCTTTCACCTCGAACACGCCGTCGCCCAGTTCGAGTACGGAGATGTCGAAGGTGCCACCGCCGAGGTCGTACACGGCTACGGTCTGCAGCTTGTCCTTCTTGTCGAGGCCGTAGGCCAGGGCGGCCGCGGTGGGCTCGTTGATGATGCGCTTGACGTCCAGGCCGGCGATCTTGCCCGCTTCCTGGGTGGCTTTGCGCTGGGCGTCGTTGAAGTAGGCCGGCACGGTGATGACGGCCTCGGTCACGGTTTCACCCAGGTATTCTTCGGCCGTCTGCTTCATTTTGGTGAGCACCATGGCCGAGATTTCTTGCGGCGCATACTGGCGGTCGTCGATCTGCACGCGGGCGGTGCCGTCGGCGGCTTTCACCACGTCGTAGCTGATGTGTTTGGTTTCGCTGCTCACCTCGTCCTTCATGCGCCCCATGAAGCGTTTGATGGAAGCGATGGTTTTGGTAGGGTTGGTGATGGCCTGGCGCTTGGCCGCCGCACCGACGAGCCGCTCGCCGTCTTTCGTGAAAGCGACCACGGATGGCGTGGTACGCCCGCCTTCGGGATTGGGGATGACAACGGGTTCGTTGCCTTCCATGACGGACACGCAGGAGTTGGTGGTGCCCAGGTCTATGCCGATGATTTTGCCCATGTTGTGTTCAGTCTTCTTCGATGTGGATGTCCGTGTCGGATGCCGATGCAGCGGGCAACTTCACCGAAACGGTGAGTACGCCCAGGCTGAAACGGGCTTTGATGTCGGTACGGCCGACCCCCTCGGGAACCGCGAAGGCCCGCTGGAAGGCGCCGCTGTGACGCTCGCGCCGGCGGAAGGTGCCGGCATCGGGGGTGTCGCGGCGGCCGCGGATGGTGAGTACGCGGTCGGCCAGGTCCACCTTCAGGTCTTCCTTGGCCATGCCGGGCACGTCCAGGGCGATATGCAGGTGGTCGTCGGCCGTCCAAACATCGGCGGCGGGGTTGAACCCGTCGGTGCCGGTGTCGGGCAAGAGGCCGTCGACCAGGGTTTGCAAGCCCTTGCCGATGCGGTTGAGTTGGTCTTCGAGGTCTGCCATGCCCCAGGCCACGACAAGCATTGTGCCGCGGGGTGGGCGGTGGGCCCAATCTGACGTATTGTCAGCCGCCGGATGTCAGGCGGACACCGCCGCCAGGTCTTCCCAGAAGCCGGGGTAGGAAATGGCGGTGCATTCGGCGTGGCGGATGGTGGAAGGCTGCGTGGCGCGGCCGGCCAGGATGCCGGCGGCCATGGCGATGCGGTGGTCGTGCCAGGTTTCGAATATGGCGGCGGCGGGGCGGAACTGCGGGTCGCCGTGGATGCGGAGGCCGTCGGGCAATTCTTCCACGCGGGCGCCGGCGGCCTGCAACAGGGTGGCCATGGCCATGATGCGGTCGGTTTCCTTGTGGCGGAGCTCTTCGGCGCCTCTGATCTCGCTGGTGCCTTCGGCGAAACAGCAGGCCACGCTGAGGATGGGCAGCTCGTCGATGGCGTTGGCGATATCGAAGGGGGTGAAGGTGGTGGCTTTGAGCGGAGCGGTACGCACCCGGATGTGGCCCACGGGCTCGGCTACGGCACCGGGCGCTTCGGCAAGGGTGATATGGGCGCCCATGCGACGGAGCACGTCCAGGGCGGCCGTCCGCGTGGGGTTGATGCCGGTGTTTTCGAGCAGGAGGTCGGCGTCGGGATAGATGCTGCCGGCCACGAGCCAGAAGGCGGCGGCGGAGAAATCGCCCGGTACGGCGTAATTCTGCGGCGGTATGGCGATGCCGCGGTGGCTGGTGATGAGGCTGCTGCCATCGGCACGGCGTTCCACGGGCAGCCCGAGCAGGCGCTCGGTGTGGTCGCGGCTGGGGATGCGCTCCACCACCTGGGTGGGCTCCGTGCCGAACAGGCCGGCCAGCAACACGCAACTCTTCACCTGGGCCGATGCCATGGGTGGTTCGTACCGCATGGGCTGGAGCGGAAGCCCGGGATGGAATTCGAGCGGGGCCAGGTTGCCGTTCCGCGCCTCGATGCGCGCCCCCATGCGAGCCAGGGGCTCCAGTATGCGGCGCATGGGCCGGGCGCTCAGGCTGTCGTCGCCCACCAGTACGGCCGGAATGCCGGCTCCCGCCAGAATGCCGGCCAACAGGCGCATGGTGGTGCCCGAATTGCCGCAATCCACCGGCGCCTCGCTGGCACGCAGGCCGTCGCGACCCACGCCGTGTACGGTCACCGTACTACCGTCCTGCTCGATGCGCACACCCAATTGCCGGAAACAGGCCAAGGTGGTCTGCGGATCGGCCGCAGGCGAATAATTCCGGATGATGGAAACGCCATCGGCCAAACTGGCGAACATGGCCGAGCGGTGGGCGATGGATTTGTCGGGCGGAAGGGTGATGCGGCCCTGGACCGAGGTGATCGGCGAACGGGTGAGATCCATGATGTGCGAGGGGTCAGTTCAGCAGTCGCCGGGCTTCCGAAGCGGCCGGTGTGCCGGGGAAACGGTCGGTTACGGCCTGTAGCAGGCGGTTGGCTTCGCCCATGTCGCCGGTTGCGCGCAGGCACAGGGCCTGGCCCACCATGGCGTGGCCCACCCATTCCGGATAGGCCTCATACAGGGTGGTCACACGGGCGAAAGCGGCTTGGGCGGCCGGGTAATCGCGCCGGGCCAGCAACACACTGCCTATGCGGTATTGGGCTTCGGCACCGGCTTCGAGCTGGCTGCTCTGGGCCACTTCGCGCAACAGGGGTTCGGCGTCGGCGCCCCGGTTGGTGGCCAGCAACACGCGGGCCAAGCCCAATCGGGCGGGGTCGTGGGTGGGTGCCGTGCGCAATACGGCACGGTAGGCGGCTTCGGCGGCGGCCCAGTCGCGCAGGGCGTAGTGGGCGTCGCCCTGTCCGATTCCGGCCTCGTTGCGCAACCGGCGGGTGCGCTCGGCCAACTGGTTGAAATAGCCCAATGCTTTGCGGGCCTCGCCTTGGTCCAGATACAGGGTGCCCAGGTTCAGCAGGGCCGATTCAGCCCGGTTCGACCGGGGATGGTCGCGCACGATCACTTCGTAGGCACCCGCCGCCGATTCCCAATCGCCCATTTGGCGGTAGGCGTCGGCGATGTTGTACCAGGCATCGGGCACGGTGGCCGCATTGTTCGTGGTGCGCAGGTAGTCGTTGAAGGCCGCAATGGAGCCGCGGTAGTCGCCCGAACGCAGCAGGGTTTCGGCCTGCCGGAACCGCAGGCGGTCTGCCGTGCCCGCCTGGGGATTCTTCTCGATGAACTCTTCCAATATGCGGTTGCTGCCGTCGTCCTGGCCGGCGGCGAGCTGGGCGTATTGGATCCCGTTCACCGCTTCGATGATGAAGGGCGAATTCGGATATTGGTCCAGCACGACCCGGTAGGCGGCGATGGCGGCACCGTATTCGCCGGCGTTGTAATGGGCATCGCCGATGGAATATTGGGCGCGGGCCGCCCAGGTGGTGCCCCGGTATTGGCGGGTGAGCGTATGGAATTCCTCTACCGCCTGGGCATAGTTGCCTGCCAGGAAATACAGGTACCCGATGTTGTACATCGACTGTTCGCGGAGGCGGCTTTGCGGATGTTCGCGCAGCAAGCGGCGGAAACTCTGCACGGCTTCGTAGGTCTGGTCGCTGCGGTAGTAGCTGTTGGCGATCTGATACAGGGCGTAGTCGCCACCACGGTCTTTGCCGGCCGCCCGCTCGTACCAACGGATGGCTTCGGGGTAGTTCTTGAGGGCGTAGTAGCTGTCGCCCAGGCGCAGTTCGGTGTCGGTATCGTAGGGGAACAGGGCCACCGGTGGAGGACGGTAGGCATCGAGGAACCGGCGCCAAGCGGTCACGGCTGGTTCGTACTCGCCGAGTTCGAACCGGGACCACCCCAACGAGTAGGTGGCGGCGCCCGTGTATTCGTGCCCCGGGAAGGTTTCCAGGAAGGTCTGGAAGAGCTCGGCGGCCCGGCCGTATTCCTCCATCATATACATGGCGTCGGCGGCCCAGAAGAGCGATTCGCCGGCCAAAGGACCCCGCCGGTCATGGGTATAGACTTCCAGGAAAAGGCCGTGGGCGTCGCGGTAGGCCTGGTTCTGGAACAATACCCAGGCGCGTTGGAACCGCGCCTGCCAGGCGATGAAGGGATCCACGTCGGTGAGTTTCTCGGCCGCTTCGAAGGCGGTCATGGCCCGGCCGAATTCGTTGTTGGCGAAATAGGCCTCGCCCAGGAGGCTGTACACCTGGCCCGGGTTCTCCAGGCGGGTGCCCGAGCGGATCAATTCCAGCAGGGTGCGCACGGTGCTGGGGTTGTCGCCCACTTCGAAAGTGGCCACCGCCCATTCGTAGTAGGCGGTTTCCACCCAGAACCCGTTCTTGTACCGTTCGCCGAACTGGCCGAAGGTGCGCAGGGCCAGGTCGTATCGACCCGCCAGTTTCTCGTTCACGGCTTGGTAGTAGAGCGCCTTGCGGGCCCGTTCGTCGTCGCCCACGGCGGCCTTGCCGAATTCGCGGGCGGCCCAATGGTAGATGCGCTGGCGGTGGTACACCCAACCCAGGCCGTACCGGGCGTTGCGTTCCAGCTCGGTGCCCTCGGCATCGTTGGCCAGGCGCAGATACCAGGTGGCCGCCTGGTCCAGCTCGCCCAGGGCGTTGTGGCTTTCGGCAATCAGGAAGATGGCTTTGAGCGTCAAGTCGCGATCATCGAGTTGGGGCAAGGCCTCATTCAGCGCCACGATGGCTTCCTGATAGCGGCCTTGCTGGAAATAGGTCTCGCCCAGGGCCGTTCCCACGCGGCGGGTCATGGCATCGAACGGATAGCGCGACCGCAACAGTTCGAAGGCTTCGGCGGTTTCGGCATAGCGGGCCTCCTGCAGGAACAGGCGGGCCCGGGTGTACAAGGCTTTGGGCGCCCACCCGCTGCGGGGGTAGCGGTCGGCCAGGTCCAGATACGCCTGGCGGGCGCGGTCGGGGTCGCCGCTGGCCACATAGGCTTCGGCACGCCACCACGCCAGTTGGTCGGCCCGGGTGGCGGGCATGGGAATTTCCAAGGCCCGCTCGAAATGTTCGGCCGCCATCAGGGGCTGGCCTTCGCGCAGATACCGGTGGGCCGACTCGGTAAGCAACTCGGCCGACCGCAGGTTGTGCGGGTAGCGCGCCACATACTGGTCGTAGTACAGGGTGGTGCGGCTCGAATCCTGAGCCGCCCGCGCCTTCACCAGGAAATACCAGGCACTTTCCCGCAGGGGCTCTTCGCGGGTTTCTTCCAGGAACCGCTCGAAGGCGGATTCGGCCTGATGGAATAGGCCTTCCTGATACATCCGGAATCCTTCCGCATAGGCATGGTAGGGTTCCGGATCGGTTGCCGGAGCCTGTGCCGCCAACCAACCGGGTATCAATAAGAAAAAGAGGGCCCGGAAACGCATGGGAGCCAATATACGCCTAGGGTTCGAGGTATTTGAGGAAGGCCTCGGCCCGCTCGGCCCACTCGGCATCGGCTTCGGGCGTGGTGGACTCCTGGATCACGGTGTACCCGTGGCGGCGCATGGCGGCCGACACCCGCGCCAGGTCGGCCCGGTCGGTGCGCAGGTCCACCCGGTAGGGGTCGCCTTCCATGCGGGGCGGTTCCACATGGATGGCCACGATACGCACCCCCTCCTGCTCCGTGAGGCGCACGATGCGGCTCAGGTCGTAGTCGACGGCGGGGATGTCGAGCAGCAGACCGTCAGGCGTGGACATGGGTGAGTTGGCGGATTTCGGCCAGATGTTTTTCGGGTACCGTGACCTGCAAACGCACCCGGTCTTCCACATAGTCTGTGCGGTGTACCTCGGCCAGTTTGTGCAGGCGGGCCAGGGCCTTGCCATCGGCAGCGGCAAGCTCCACGTCCAGATCCACATCGGTGCGGCGCACGCGTTCGAGCAGGGCTTCTTCCAGTGTTCCCAGACCGATGCCCCGCAGGGCGGAGAGGAAGATGCCGTCGGGATGGGTTTCGCGCAGGTCGGCGATGCGTTCGGGATCGTCGATCTTGTCGACCTGGTTGAAGATGAGGATCTCGGGTTTGTCGTCGGCACCGATCTCCTTGAGGGTGTCGCGCACCACCCGGATGTGGTCGCGGGCTTGGTCCGAACCCGCATCCACCACATGCAGCAGCAGGTCGGCCTCGCGGATCTCGTCCAGGGTGGATTTGAAGGATTCCACCAAGCCATGCGGCAGTTTGCGGATGAACCCGACCGTGTCCGACAGCAGGAAGGTGGTGCCTGCGGTTTCGTACCGGCGCACGGTGGCATCCAGTGTGGCGAACAGGCGGTTTTCGGCGTGCACGCCCGCATCCACCAAGAGGTTCATGAGAGTGGATTTGCCGGCGTTGGTATATCCTACCAAGGCCACCCGGGGGTAGGCCTCGCGCCCTTTGCGTTGGGTGGCACGCTGGCGCGACAGCTTCACCAATTTCTCTTTGAGAGTGGCTATGCGTTTGCCGATCAGCCGGCGGTCCGTTTCGATCTGGGTCTCCCCCGGACCCTTGGTGCCGATTCCCCCTTTCTGCCGCGACAAGTGCGTCCAGATGCGGGTCAGGCGCGGCAACAGGTATTCGAGCTGGGCCAGTTCCACCTGGGTTTTGGCCGCGGCCGACTTGGCCCGCGATGCGAAAATGGCCAGGATGAGGCCCGACCGGTCCAGCACTTTGGTCTGGGTGGCTTTTTCGATGTTCCGGGCCTGGGTGGGCGACAAATCGTCATCCACGATCACCAGGTCGGTTTTTTCGGCCTCGGTGTACTTTTTCAGCTCCTCGAGCTTGCCCTTGCCCAGGTAAGTGGAGATGTCGGGGCGTTCGCGGGCTTGCAGGATGCGGGCGGTAACGCGGGCTCCCGCCGTGTCGGCCAGCAGGGCGAGTTCATCCAAATGCTCTTCGGCGAGCGGTTTCGGGGTTTTCGGCCCATAAAGGCCGATCAAAACAGCGGTTTCGGTCAAGTAGCGGGTTCCGACTCGGTGAGAATGGTGGCCGGTGCGAACCGGTGGCGGAATTTAACGCCCAGGTGCTTGCGGAAAGCGGGTTCCATGGCGGTAGGTACGAATAGTTCCAGACGGTGCAGGTCGCCGTCGCTATAGAAGAACACGAAACGCGTGCCGCGGGTTTCCGGATGTTCGGTGTAATCGGTTATGGAGGTCCAGGGTACGGTTTGAGCCGGGATGTTCAGATTTTTGACGATGCCGTGGTCGGTGATGAAGTTGCGCGAATTGAACCAGGCCGTAACGCCCCAGCACAGCCCGATCCAGCCATAGGCCGCCCATCGGACGGGATGCTCGAAGCGGTCTTGCCCGATGAGCACGGCGGCACCGAGTATCAGGCTCAGGACGAACAGGGCCGGAAACACCGGGTAGCTCGACCGGCGGCGGCCGGCCCAACCCATGAGGATGCGGCGCAACCGCATCAGGTTGGTGCAGGTGACTACGGCCAACACGGTGAATCCTATGGCGGTTATGAGGAGGAAGACGTCCATTCGGTGAAGAAGCGGGCCACGGCGGTTTCCAGCAGGAGGAGCAGGAACCCGGCCGCCACCAACCAGAGTTGGATTTCACGGCCGGCGGAGGCGGTGGAAGCGCCCAACCGCTCCAGAAGCCGGTCTTCGGTCAACGTCCGCAGGTCGTGTTCCGGTATGTGGTGCGCCACGGCGATGGGAATGCGGCGGCCGGCCGTTTCAAAGGTGTAGAGCCCGGGAGTCCAGTCTTCGGTGTCGGCACCGAGGCGGATGCCCGAGGTGGTGCGCCGCAGGTCGGCCGGCCATACGGTTTCGTCCCGCACGATGCGGCCGGCATCGGCCCGGAGCCGGAGTGGCAGGTCGAGCGGCTCGCCGAGGCGGATGCCGCGTTGCTCCACGGCGCCGGCGTCGGCCGCGGTCCAGATCATGCGGTAGAGTAGGGGTGCGAACAGGGGTTGCGCCGGAAAGGTGCTCCAGCCGCCATCGAGGCCGAAACCGGCTACGACCACCCGCCCTTCGCCCAAGCGGCGGAAGGAAAGGATGACGGAACCGTCGGTGGCGCGGAGGACGGGCTCCGCGGAGGGGTCGGAAAGGGGGTGGTATGCCGCCAGGTCGGGCAGGGGCGTGCGGATTTCGGCGCCGGAATCGGCATCGAAGACGCCGTCGAGCAGGAAATGGCCGGTGGAGATGCGATCCACGCCGGCCGCCGGTTGTTGGGCGCCGTAGGTGCCCACGCGGCCGCCCCAGGGTGCCATGCCCAGGCCACCGAACAGGCGCAGGTAGGAATCGGCGTCGGGCGTGGCGGGTGGAAACAGCACCAAGCCCTTGCCTTGGCGGACGGCCCGCACCAGACGCTCGCGCAGGCCGTCGTCGATACGGGGTACGCCGTTGAGCACCCACACGTCGGCGGCATCGGCCTCGGCACCCCATTCGAGGGTGGCGGAAACGGCCGCCGCGGCCTCGCGCACGCGGTTGAGCGGTTCCCGGGCGGCGGCATCGCCTTCCACCACCCGCACCCTGCGCACGGCGGGCAATCCGAATGCGACGGGGTGGCGGTTGTCGGCCGCGTAGCCGTCGCCTTCGAGTAC
>JANJTJ010000059.1 GCA_024711145.1 Balneolales bacterium | reverse complement strand
CCGTCGGGCCATACCGGCACCACGGCCGAGGCTCCCGGATGGGCGATCCACTCGCGCACGGAGGCGCGGCCGTCGGGCAGTCGGGCCATGTCCCGATTCACGCGCAACAGGGCTCCGTCGTACACCTGTTCGGTGGATATGGTGTGTTCGGTCAATCGTTCGAAGTTGGGCATCAGCCGTATCTTTGCTGCTTCATGTTTCGCCGGAATATCGACAAGGTGCGGGTGAACGTCACCCACAAGATTCTGACCGTCAGCAACCTGCTGTCGTTGTCCCGCATCGTCATTGCTTTCTTCATCATCGGGGTGCATCAGAACCAGGGTACTTCCGCCCTGTTCTGGGCCTTGGTCCTCATCGGCATCCTCACCGATTATCTGGACGGCCTGGCCGCCCGCCTGCTCAACCAGATATCGGAACTGGGCAAGGCCTTGGATCCGGTAAGCGACAAAGCCATGGCCCTCATCCTGTTCATCTATGCCGTCTGGCTGGGTCTCATTCCCATGTGGTTCCTGGGGCTGGCCATCTTCCGCGATATCTGCATCATGGCCGGTTCGCTCTACATCCGCACGCGGCGGGGCAAGGTGGCCATGAGCGTGGTATCGGGCAAGGTGTTCGTGAACCTGCTGGCCCTGTATTGGGTGGTGGTGATCGCCTGGCCCCACCAGAAAAACTGGCATTACATCCTGCTGATCGCGTCGGTCACCCTGATGCTGCATTCCTCCTACGACTACGCCATCCGGTTCCGACAGATCCTGAAAGGCGCCGAATTCAACTGATCCATGGGCATTCTCGACAAATTGGGCCTCACCCGGGGCATGGAGAAAACCCGCACCGGCCTGCTGGGCAAGCTCGGGCGCCTGGTGGCCGGCAAAGACCGTATCGATGACGAGGTGCTCGATGAGCTGGAAGAGGTCTTGCTCACCTCCGACGTAGGCGTGAAAACCACCCTGGCCATCATCAACCGGGTGGAAGACCGGGTGAAGCGCGACAAATACCTGAGCAGTGCCGAGCTCAACCGCATGTTGCGCGAAGAGATAACGGCCTTGCTGAAGGCCCACGAGTCGGCCCGGCCGGCCGATTTCGACGCCACCCTGCCCAACAAACCCCACGTGGTGCTGGTGGTAGGTGTGAACGGTGTGGGCAAAACCACCACCATCGGCAAGCTGGCCTCGCGCTACCGCAAGGCCGGCAAAAGCGTGATCCTCGGCGCGGCCGACACCTTCCGTGCGGCGGCCGTGCAACAGCTCACCATCTGGAGCGAGCGGGCCGGTGTGCCCCTGGTGCAGCAAGGGCAGGACGCAGACCCGGCCGCTGTGGCATACGACACCGTGGCCGCCGCCGTAGCCCGCGGTTGCGACCTGGTGATCATAGACACCGCCGGGCGCCTGCACAACAAGACGGCCCTCATGGGCGAACTGGGCAAAATCAAACGGGTGATGGCCAAGGTGGTGCCCGATGCGCCCCACGAAATCCTGCTCGTGCTCGACGCCTCCACCGGCCAGAACGCCATGCAGCAGGCCAAAGCCTTCACCGAGGCGGTCGATATCACCGGCTTGGCCCTTACCAAATTGGACGGTACCGCCAAAGGCGGCATCGTGATCGGCATCTCCGCCGAGCTGGATGTACCCGTCAAATACATCGGCGTGGGCGAAGGCATAGACGACCTGCAGGTATTCGACCGGGAACAGTTCGTGGAAGCGCTTTTCGGCGACTGAACGGCCGGTTTAAGGGCTATATTCGGCCCATGTCAACCGATACCTCCTTCTTCGCCCAGGTCAACCGTCAGTTCGACCTGGCCGCCCCGCACACCGGGCTTCCCGCCGGCCTCCTCGAACAGATCAAGGCCTGCAACGCCGTCTATCACTTCGCCTTCCCGCTCCGGCGCGACGACGGCACCATCGAGGTGATCCACGCCTGGCGGGCCGAACATTCCCAACACAAAAATCCCACCAAGGGCGGCATCCGCTATTCCATGATGGTGAATGAGGACGAGGTGATGGCCCTCGCCGCCCTCATGACCTACAAATGCGCCGTGGTGGACGTGCCCTTCGGCGGCGCCAAAGGTGGTATCAAGATCGACCGCAGCAAGTATTCGGCCGGCGAATTGGAGCGCATCACCCGCCGCTATACCTATGAGTTGTGGCAGAAGAACTTCATCGGCCCCGGTATCGATGTACCCGCTCCCGATTACGGCACCGGCGAGCAGGAAATGTCCTGGATTGTGGATACCTACCGGTCGCTGAGTCCCACGATCGACGCCGAGGCCTGCGTAACCGGCAAACCCATCCACATGGGCGGTATCCGCGGCCGCGCCGAAGCCACCGGCCGCGGGGTGTATTTCGGCATCCGCGAGGCCTGCGACAACCCCGACGACATGAGGAAGCTGGGCCTGTCTGTCGGTTTGGCCGGCAAACGCGTGGTGGTGCAAGGCTTGGGCAAGGTGGGTTATTGGGCGGCACGCTACCTGGCCGAAGGGGGTGCCGTGATCACCGGCCTGGCCGAATACGAAGGCGCCATCCACAATCCGGACGGGTTGGATCTGGAAGCCGTGGTACGCCACCGCAAAGAAACGGGCTCCATCCTGCATTTTCCCGGCGCCACCAACTTGCCCGACAGTGCCGCCGGCTTGGAGCTGGAGTGCGACATCCTGGTGCCGGCCGCCCTGGAACAGGTGATCACCGAAACCAACGCCGCCCGCATCCGCGCCAAGATCATCGGCGAAGGCGCCAACGGCCCCATCACCCCGGAAGGCCACGCCATCATCAAGGATCGGGGCGCCCTCATCATTCCGGATACCTATCTGAATGCCGGCGGGGTGACCGTGAGTTATTTCGAATGGCTGAAAAACCTCTCGCACGTGCGGTTCGGCCGCATGGACCGGCGGTTCGAGGAAGCCACCACCCGCCGCATTGCCGACGCCATCCAGCGGGTGTCGGGCGGAAACCTGACCGACACCCAATACGGCGACCTCGTTCGGGGCGCCGACGAACGCGCCCTGGTGGACAGCGGCCTGGAGGATACCATGATCACCGCCTACCGCGAGATCGTGGACGTGCGCGACCGCCACGGCATAGACATGCGCACGGCGGCCTTCGTGAGTGCCATTACCAAGGTGGGGCGCATCTACCAGGGCGCCGGCATCTTCCCCTGACCCCGAAATAAAACGGCCCCGCCCTGTTTCAGAAGGCGAGGCCTGGGTCTTAGTCGTCAATAGATGCGAAAAGGTACCCTGCCCAGCCAGGGTACCGGCATCGCATGATGATGTTAGGCGTCCGGTGCGGGTGCGGCTTTCTTGGCGGCCGCCTTCCTGGTGGCCGCTTTTTTGGGAGCCGCCTTTTTGCCGGCCTTGGGTTTCGCTTTCGCCTTATCCTTTTTGGCCGCTTTCTTCGGCCCCATGTTCTCCACTTTCTTGGATAGGTCTTCGAGGCGTTTGCTCAGTTCCTTGAGCTCCTTTTTGGAGGTTTTGGCCAATTTGGCGGCGGCGGTTTCAGCGTCCGTTTTCAGTTCTTCGGCCTTCTTCTCCACACGGCCGGCCGCTTCCTTCACGTCGGACCCGAACGAACCCAACAGCGATTTCACGCTTTTCTTGCCCTTCTTCTCCAATTCCTTGCCCTCGGCGGCCAGGTGTTCGAAAAAGGCGCTGCCTTCTTCGGCGGCTTTTTTCAAGGCGCCGAGGCCGGCCCGGTAGATGTCGTCGAATCCGAATGGTTTCTTGGTTTTGGGCATGGGGTTCACTCCTGAAAGTGTCTGGTGATGAGGGTTTCCAACTCGGCGACCCGTGCCGCCAGTTCTTCATAGTCTTCGGTTCCGATGTCGCTGTCCATGGCACCCAGGCGCACCATGGTGTGCATGGTGGCCGCGGTGAGCCGTTCGTCTTCCATCAGCACCTTGGCCAGCACCGGGCAGGTGAGGTCGCGTTCGGTCTCGTGGTCCACCACATGGACGGTTTCGCCGGCGCGCACCATGGCCCCGATCTCTTCGAGGGTGATGTAGCGGCTGCTGGAAACATCGTACAGTTTCCGGTTCGCGTAGCGTCTGATCGGGCGGGCATCCATGGTTCATGATAACGCATTGCGTCATGAATCGCAACCGATGAACGGCGTTCTTATCTTTCCTCCATCATGAAACTGATTCTATTCGGGCCTCCCGGTGCGGGTAAAGGCACCCAGGCCAAGCTGCTGGAGGCGGCTCTCGGCATCCGCCAGGTTTCTACCGGAGACCTGTTCCGTGCCGCCATAAGCAACCAGACCCCCTTGGGTGTGAAAGTGAAGACCATTCTGGATTCGGGCCGGTTGGTGGACGACCAGACCGTGGTGGACCTGGTGGCCGAGACCCTGGTGAAACCGGAATATGCCCCTGGCTACATCCTGGACGGCTTTCCCCGCACTACCGCCCAAGCCGAAGCGCTGGATGCGTTTCTGGCCGCCCGGGGCGAACGCATCGATGCCTTCATCGCGTTGGATGTGCCCGAAGACGAGCTGGTGGACCGCCTGGTGAACCGGGGCCAGGGTCGCGCCGACGACACCCCCGACAAGATCCGCCTCCGCCTGCAGGTGTACCGCCAGGAGACCGAACCCGTGTTCGCCTGGTACCGGGCCAAGGGCCAGGCCCAGACCCTCAACGGCTTGGGTACGGTGGAGGAAATCCAGACCCGTATTCTGCACGCCATCGGCAGATGAGCGGGGTCACGTCGGCCAGGGTCTCCGCCCCGCGGAAGCGTTCGGCCGCCCGCCCGTAAACCAGCAACGGAACCGGATTCCGGGTGTGGGTTTTCACGGCCAGGTCTTCCAGGTTGCCATGGTCACTGGTTAACACCAACAAATCCCGGGCGGGGTCCATACCCTCCACCACAGCTATCAGGAAGGCGTCCAACCGTTCGAGCACGGCGCGGGCCTGGGCGGCATCCTGGCTGTGGCCGGCTTTGTCGGTCAGGTAGTATTCGAAAAGTACCAGGTCGGCCCGGGAACCGGCCGCCAACATGCGGGTACCGGCTTCCGCTTCGGAAATGACGGGGATGTCGGCATGGAAGACCTCGCGCCAGACCTCCTGGCGGATCTCGGCGGTAACGGCCGTGCCGGCGCGCACGTCGTCCACGGTATGCAGGCGCACACCGGCGCCCTTGCTCATCCAGGTGGTGCAGCTCCATCGGTTGCGGGCCTCCGCCGCGGCGAAGAAGCGGGCGGGATAGGCATTGAGGAAGCAGGGCACCCCGCCCAAGGCCTGCCATTGGCTGAAAAGGCTGCGCTCGGCGAGGGCGGTACGGGTTTTGGAATGGGGAAACGGCCCGAAATGGGCACCCACAACGGCGATCTGGTCTTCGCCGGTGAAGAGGGTGGCCTGGCCGGTGCCGCTTTGGGGCAGCCCGGGGTGACCCAGGCAGGCGTCGATGAGCGGAAGTGCCGGGTGCTGCGTGGTGAGGTGGGCATGGCCTGTGATGTGGCGCAGGAACCGCAACGGCAGGTCCGTGAACGGGTTCGCAGGACCCGGATCCGCCACACCCACACCATCCACGAAAACGAAATACACCGCCATCAACGGTCCACGATGAGGGTCACCGGCCCGTCGTTCTCTATCCGCACCAACATGTCGGCCCCGAAGATGCCGGCTTGCACCGGTTTGCCCAGGTTGCGGGCTACGGCATCACGAAACCGCTCATACAAGGGGATGGCCTCGGCCGGGGCTGCCGCTTCGATGAAACTGGGGCGGTTGCCTTTGCGGGCATCGCCATACAGGGTGAATTGGGATATGGTGAGCACATCGCCACCCACATCCGTCACGCTGCGGTTCATCTTTCCTTCCTCGTCGGGAAAAATGCGCATCTTGGTCACCTTGTCGGCCATCCAGTCCGCGGCTTCGGGGGTGTCTCCGGGAGCGAACCCCACCAACACGCACAATCCGGTGGCGATGGTGCCGGTGGTGAGCCCGTCGATTTCGACCGATGCGGAACGCACCCGTTGGATCACGACCCGCATGTTGTACACATCGGGTGTGTGGAAAACCGTGGATAAACCGTCGTCATGGGTGGAAAGGTACGCCCGGCCCGAAAATCATCCACATCCATCCACACGGTTCCTCCGCTATCCACATCGGCTCGGGATGGAAAAAGGCGGTGGATGAATTTCCATGTGGCTTCATGTGGATCGTATGTGCGGCTGTGGACAACCGCATCCGCTTCCTCCCAGCTTCAACAAAAACAAGAAGCCACCATCCACACGCTTGTCCACAAGACTCCCCTTTCGGAAAAGCCGGATGTGGAGGAAAAAGTTGTCCACATGTCCACCGTGCCTATATCTGACCCCCATTTATATATATCCCATGGGGTACGGAAGAAAGACCTGTGGATAAAGCCGGTATATTCGGTTCCATGCGAACGCCCATCACCTACAAAGACGCCGGGGTGGACATCGAGGCCGGCGACGCGCTGGTCAGATCCATCAAAGGTATTGTGAAGGAAACCCATACCCCTGCCGTTCTGACGAACATCGGCGGGTTCGGCGGACTCTTCCGCCCGGAGTTTTCCGCCTATTCCGATCCGGTATTGGTGAGCAGTGTGGATGGGGTTGGAACCAAGCTGATGGTGGCGTTCCAGGCGCGCAAGTACGATACCGTAGGCCAGGACCTGGTGAACCATTGTGTGAACGATATCGCCGTTTGCGGTGCCGAACCCCTCTTTTTTCTGGATTATTTCGCCACGGGCAAATTGCAACCCGAAATCGGCTACGAGGTGATCAAAGGCTTCACCATCGCCTGCAAAGAGAACGGATGCGCGTTGGTGGGTGGAGAGACCGCCGAAATGCCCGACCTGTACAAGGATGGGGAATTCGATCTGGCCGGCACCATCGTCGGGGTGGTGGATCGTCCGCACATCTACGATGGAAGCCGGGTGCGCCGGGGCGACGTGTTGGTGGGCATTCCGGGCAACGGGCTGCATACCAACGGGTATTCCCTGGCCCGCAAAGTACTTTTTCAGGATTACACCGTCGATTCCCACATTCCGGAATTGGGAACGACCCTGGGTGAAGCCCTGCTGGCCGTACATCCTTCCTACCTGCCGCTGATCCGTGAGCTGAAACGGAACGGGCAGGTGCATGCCTTCGCCCACATCACCGGTGGTGGCATAGAAGGCAATACGAAACGGGTGGTTCCGGATGGTTGCGGCCTGAAGGTGGATTATGCCGCCTGGGAACGCCCCGCCCTGTTCCGGCTCATCCAGGAAATGGGCCAGGTACCCGAGGCCGACATGCGCAGCGCCCTGAATCTGGGCATCGGGTTGGTGGTGGTGGTGGCTGCGGCCGCCGCCGATGCCCTTGCGGCCGCCCATGGCGTCATCATCGGCGAGGTGGTCTGATGGCCACCCTCCGCGTACCCCTCATCGAACTGGCCTACGCCCGCAGCGGCGACAAGGGCAATGCCTCCAATGTGGGCATCATCGCACGCATTCCGGAAGTGTATCCCTATCTGGTGGAAACCCTCACCCCTGCCCGGGTGAAAGCCCATATGGCCAACATCTGCAAAGGCGAGGTGGAGCGGTTCGAGCTGCCCAACCTGGGGGCGCTCAATTTCCTGCTGCACGACAGCCTGGGCGGAGGCGGTACCGTGTCGCTCAAGCTGGACGCCCAAGGCAAGACCCACGGTACCGCGCTGCTGCGCATGGAAGTGGACGTGGAGGAGTCGTTGCTGCAGGCCGTTCGGGCCAGCGGCTGGGGATGGACCCCTCCGGCCGACCTCAGTTCACCGAAATAGGCAACGTGACCACGGTGGTGCCCCACTGCAGATGCAGGTGCACCGTGTTGGAGACGGGATCGGTGGGTTTCAGCGAAATCTTGAACGGATCCACCGCTTCGGCCGCTACGGATACCGCCGCCGGCACCCGCACCAGGTCGTTGCCTTCCTTGTAGGTATAGGATCCCCACATGCCCAGGTCCTTGTTCAGGATGAGGGTCCAACCGTCGGCCCCGGGTATTGAGAACAACGAGTAGGTACCGGCCGGCACGGCGGCGCCGCCGAAGTTCACGGCTTTGGTGAAGGTGATTTCGGTGGCCTCGTTGGCACCCGTGCGCCATACCTGGCCGAAGGGGACCAAGGCCCCGAAGAGGTCGCGCTCGCGTTGGTAGGGCGCGCCATACACCACTTTGATGTAGCCACCGTTCACGGTGGTGGCGGCGATGGAAATGGGACTTTGGCGCGGATGCGGGGGTTGGGCCGTTGCTGTGGCAGCCAGAACCACCATCATGCCGAGGGCAAGCAGGGATTTGATCATGGGAAGTTGAAAGAGTTAGTTGTGGTCGATATCCAACAAGATGCGCAGGTTCCGCCTCAGTTGGAAGCGGAGTCCTTCACGGGTCCAACTCCGAAACGCCGCCGGACACCACGAACTTCATTACATCGGCCGGGGCCAGATGCACGGGCCGCACACGCTCGCGGGGCACCAGGAATAGCTCGCCCGAAAAGTTGTAGCTGTGCGGGAAATACACGGCTACCAGATCGGGGGCGTTCATGGGGCTGAGGTCGTCCTGGGTGAGGAACCCCAATTTCTCCACATCGCTGTCGGGATAGATCTTCACCCGGACCGGATGCTTGAATTTCCGGTCTTGGCCCACCACCGCACCTACCAGGTCATTGAAGGCGGAATAGACCGTGTTGAGGATGGGGATGCGCCCGATGAGGCGGTCGAAGGCCGCCTTGAGGGGTTTCGCGATGATGGTACCCCCCAGATATCCCACCAACAGCAGGAAGACGACGATGATGAGCAGCCCCAGGCCGGGGATGTACCGGCCGAAGAGCAGTTGGATGAGGTCGCCTACGATGCTGTCGAGAAAGGTGAACATCCATTGCAGGAGGTACACGGTGACCGCCAACGGGGTGACATACAGGATGCCTTGGGCGAAATGACGGAGTAGGGAGCGCATGACGGAAGGTAGCTGTCAGAAGTCTCCCGTACCCCAAATGTCTTTTCGGAGCGGTTCCCAGGCCAGACCGATGCCCACGTCCAACCCCAGATTGCCCAGGCGGCCGCCCAGCCTCAAGCCGGCCGCCAGTGCGGTGCGGCCGTTGCCGTCCCTATCGCGGACGTGGTGCACGGTAGCCGCCCAGTACAGCCGTTCCATATACACCGGAACGGTGATGGAGCCGCGGTCGGGGTGCCACACGGGCCGTACCACCCGAAGGCCGCCCGCCACGCCCGTGTTGCCGCTGAGCAGCACGGCCGAGTCGAACCCGGTGCCCAGTTGTTCGCCCAGCACATACCCCACCCGGTTCTGTGTGATCAGTTCCAGATGGGCACGAACCGGCCCCCGGTGCCCATAGACGGCCGAACGGAACGCGCTAAGCGCCGAACGGGTGCTTTCGGTCCAGAGGTCGTGGTCCACCTGGGCCACGGCCATCCACCCGGCGTCGGGCTGGGGCGACCGCGGCCGCTGCCTCAGCCGGTAATACCCCCAGGCGTCGGTCGAAAGCCGCATCCCCGCGCCGGACGTGGTGCCCACATGCAGGCGGTTGTAGCCTGCGGCCGGCTGCAGGGCCCACCCGCTGAAGCGGGCGGGCGAGTCGTACCGGCGCTGGAAGCGCAGGCCGAGTTCGGCGCCCGCTTCGCGGGCGAGGAGGTCGCCTGCGGCGACGGCCAGGGGCAAGGCGTAGGCTCGGCCGACGAGCCCCGGGTGGCGGCCGGCATAGGCCAGTTCCGCATCGAACCACGGTTTGCCGGCCGCCACCCCGAGGAAGGCGCCGTACCCCCAGCGGCGCAGGGGGTCGCCGCTGTGGAAGGAGGCGCCGACCGCCTCCTCCACGGCGCCGGGCAACACGGTGCGGGGTTTCAACCAGGTACCGCCGGGTCGGTATGGGGCCACCGGCCAATCCCGCACCGGTTGCCCGGCGCCGAGTGCCGGCCGATCCTCGTAACGGGTTTGCGCCCAGCGCTCTTTCGGTATCTCCTCGGCCGCCAGGCCCTCGGCCGGCACCCGCACGGGCGCGCTGTTCAGGGTTTCGAACCAGAGATACCGCCCGTCGACGTCGGGCACGGGGTGCATCAACCCCTCGTCTCCCACATCCAACCGGTACAGCCGGTCTTCCACATAATCGTACCGGTAGGTGTTCACCCGCCGCTGCTCGTCAACACCCAGGTATAGCAGGCGGCCGTCGGCACTCCATTCGGCATGGGTTATGGCTCCGCCCGGCAATGCGATATCGGGCTGCTGATGCACCACCGCCGCCTCGTATTTCGGATATGCCAACCAGAGCGCCTGGCGGGTACCCTTGCGAACCACCACGGCCGTTACCATGGCATGTACCGGGTTCGGCCGGACGAGCTGGAAACTTCCACCCGCCACATCCACGGTTTTGACGGGCTCGCCGCCCAGTTCGAACCGCCAGACCACGCGGTCGCCCCAGCGTTCGAACCAGTGTTCACCATCAAGCACCGGCAAAACGGCGAATCGGTTGCCGGACTCGGAGGTGATAGCGCCGGTTGCCATATCCAACCGCCGTTCCACGTGGTGGAATTGGCCGTCGTACACGGCATGTGGGGCGTAATCCGAAAACAGCAGGTACCGACCATCGGTAGTGGGATGTGCCTGGGCGTCTTCGGTAATACCCGTTTCGGCCACCAGCCGCCAATCGGAACCGTCGGCATCGGTCCGGTACAACCCTACCGGCCCGTTCAAGGGGTCGCCCCAGGCCAGCGCGCCGCCTTCGGCCAACGGCACAACCCCGGAGGCGCGGAACACCGGCCGATCCGGCATGGTGTGCCCTATGCCGCGGTCTTCGGCCCAGGATTCGAGGGCTTCGCGATGCTCGCCCGGCCATTTCCCGGTTTTCACCTTCAGCCATACCCCGTAACTGGGCAGCACAAAAGAAGCCTGCAGGCGGATGGGGTCGCGCACGGCTTCCTCCCCGTAGGTCTCCATCAGATATTGCATGAAATACCCGCCGCCGATGTAGTGCCGATCGTAGGGATAATTGGCCCCCGGCGGATTCAGCGACTCGCCCAGCTCCCCATCGCGTTTGAATTGGCGGGCGTGGTGGCCATGATGGATGCGTCCGCTGCCCAGGTTGTCGATCCAGGATTCCTCCACCACCGCAATGCCCTCGACCACGCCGAGCGGCAGGGTGGTATGCAGGGCCCGTGCCAGATCGGGCGAGGCCAGCCGGAGCAAGCCGCCCGGCGAAACCGGCAGCGTG
>JANJTJ010000045.1 GCA_024711145.1 Balneolales bacterium | reverse complement strand
AATTGACATTTATTTCATATGATGAAGATGCCATCGTGTTTTATTCAATTAGTGTTAATGATGTTAAGAATAAGAAAGTAACTAATTAACATTGATGTTATTAGTATTATGCCATCAATTATCAAATGGCATTATGCTAATAGGCAATTGGTGCTCAAGCTTGAGATGGTCTTCAAAAATCGGACAGTAAATCCTGAATCCCTAATTTACTGTCATGAACAGAAGAAAACGACGCAATTTCTCACCAAGCTTCAAGACCATGGTGGTTCTCGAAGCGCTCAAGGAACGCCAAACAATGGCTGAGCTGGCCGAAAGGTTTGAGCTCCACCCCAACCAGATCTCGACCTGGAAGACGCAGTTCCTGGCCAATGCCGGATTGATCTTCGAGTCGGAAGACTCTAACGAGGAGCTCGACAAGGCCAAGGCGCAGCTCGATGAGCTGTACAACCAGGTCGGGCGCATGAAGATGGAGAATGACTGGCTAAAAAAAAAGTTGCTGTGATGCCCCGCTCCGAACGTCGCCAGTTGGTCGATAAGGCCGATCCGGACATCATGGCCCGCATGGACCGGATGGTTCAGCAAGACCCCACGCGCGGGTCGCGACGCTGGCGTCGTGACCTTGCTTTGGAAGGTATTCGCATCTGCCGGGCCAAGGCACGCCGGCTCATGCGGATCATGAACATTGGAGCGGTCGGTCACCGTAAGAGCACGACCAAGAGCGATCCAAAGGCCTACAAGTATCCGTACTTGCTCAAAGAATTGAGCATCGACCGGGTCAACCAGGTCTGACAGATCGACATCAGCTACATCCCCATGCGCACAGGCTACGTGTACCTGACCGCGATCATCGACGTGTGCAGCCGGATGATCCTGAGCTGGTCGGTGACCAATACCATGGGAGCCGATGTGGTCGTGGCCTGCGTGAGCGAAGCGGACTCCCGCCATGGCAAGCCAGAGATCATCAATTCCGACCAGGGCTCACAGTTTACCGGGGCGGAGTATGTGGGCATGATCAAATCCTTGAAGACCACGAAACTCTCCATGAGCAGCAAGGGCCGGGCCATCGACAACGTGTTCATCGAACGGTTCTTCCGCAGCATCAAGTACGAGAAGATCTACTTGGTCGAGCCGCAGGACGGAAAACACCTGTTTGAACTTTGCGATGACTACATTAGGTTCTATACAGAGGGTCGGGGGCATTCCTCGATCGACGACATGACGCCTATGCAGCGCTACCGGCTTGCCTCATGAGACAATTATCCAAAACCAAAACGCTGTCCGAAAAAGCGAACCAGCTCACCGCATATGGGTCGTCACCCCCACATATATCATGATTTTGTATTGAGACAAATGCACGATGCGGCCAGAATAGCAGGTGGTAATCAATCGATATTTCTTCGAATTTATGATGTCAATGTGAGGCAGTATATTCTTCAAAATCCACATTTACTTCGAAAATCGGGATGGTAACCATATGAGTATATATTATATGATGAGTGGGAAACACATGCGTCAAGGCGCAAGTGCATATTTCCCTTTTGGTTCGCAACCAATTTATGAGCTTATCGACGAATTAACCCTTTCTGAAAAATCACCTTATGAACTAAAGTTGGTCAAATTGAGTTTCAGAAAGGGTGAGATGGAGGTATCTAGTGATTTGAGTGGAATAGACCATCTGTGGACCGATTACCTATCAAATAATTTATATGGCCCCTTGCTATCTGCTAGGCTGAGAACAATTATTGATAAAAATTTGACAGGTAACGAGGGTTTAAAATGGATAGATGTAGTCGTAGACGGATGTGACGAAAAACGCACATACTACATCCCTAAGTTCACGAAAGTATTGGATGTGTTAAATGAAGCAGAAACAAGTTATTATGGCCATGATGGAAGAATAGCTATACCGGCATTTTCTGCAAATAAAATTAATCATTATAGTGTATTTTATAATCCATCAAATTACAAAATACCGCAAATACCAAGCTGTTTATATGTCAACTCAAACATAAAAAATACAATCATTGAGAATAATGTATTGGGCGTGACATTTGAGAAAATATCAGTACTGTAAACTGTAACTGGTGCTCAAGTTTATATTAAGTTAGATTTTAATCAGAAAAATGTTACCTGGAAGGGTCTCCTAATCCACCCTCGCCCCCGCCACTCGCAGGATCTCCAGGATATGTGGCGCTAGCGTGGCGGGGATTTCCGCATCAGCAATAAGAGTAGTCCTCTTATTGCCTATCATGCCGGCATGATCGCCTCGTCCACATACGGCTATTCCTCGACGGATCCGGGATGCGGGTCTGGCGCCTCCGGGGTGCAAACGGTGGCCTACCGGTTCGGTGCGACCGGCCAGCGGGTAGGGATGACGGCCGATCCGGATGGGCCCACCCCGCACAGCACGATGTACATCCATGGGTTGGGCGCCGAACCCCTGGTGGAGCGTCGCAACCAGGGCCCGCACCCGGTCTCGCGGCACGTGTACGGACCGGCGGGCCTGAGCCAGGGGTTTCCTACCACTCTTGGTGTAAAACTACCACCCAGCCATTAGGGGTTGGTTTCATGCGTGTGGTTGTCGCTGTGGCACAAATGGGCCGCAATTGCCCATCATGTCCGCCAAAGCACCAACCGTTTGGCGGATCTATTCGGATAAGTAGCCAAAAGGTACTTCACGCGTTGCGCTACGCGGCTTTCAGCTCGTGCGGACACCCCTCTTCAACGTCCAACGTCCAACGTCCAACGTCAAACGTCAAACTTCCTGTGGGCCCAGAGGGACTTGAACCCCCGACCAAGCGATTATGAGTCGCCTGCTCTGACCACTGAGCTATGGGCCCTTTTTTTCGAGGCAGGAAGATAAAAAAAGCGCCAGGGTTTCCCCCGGCGCTTTCGAACTTCCTGAGCGGCATGTGCCGCGGAAATCAGTTGGCGGCAGTAGTGTCGGCAGCAGCAGAGTCTACAGCAGCGGTATCAACGGCCGTCGTATCGACGGTGGTCGTTTCTACCGGAGCTTCGGTCTCTTGCGAGCTGCAGGCGACAGCGGCCGTCAGAAGCAGAGCGATAGCGATGAGGCGCATCTTCGTGGTTCCTTGCATCCCGTGGTTTGGTGGTTGTTGAAACGCCGACAGCTTCCTGTTTTTGTTTCAGCCACCAATTTACGGATGTTTACAACGGTCGAACAAGAGAAAATCCGGCCTCTGATGCTCCATTCCGCATCTTTTACCAAAAAAGCGGTTTTTTGACACTTGTAACTTCAATTCCTGAAGATTTCCTGCCTCAACTCTTCGACGGACGCCAGGTGAGTACGGGTTTTTCGGAAGCCCGTACCACCCGCTCGGTGGTGGACCCCAAAAACAGATGCGACCACCCGCTTCGACCGTGGGTGGTCATGACGACCATGTCGGCCAGTTCGTTGGCAGCCTCCAGGATGGCGTAGTGGGCCGATACGGCCTTGACGACTTCGAACCGGATGGGTACCCGACGCATGCCGCCTACCCGGTGCTGCACCAGAACCCACCCTCCGTCGGCCTGTTCCAGACTGATGCGCAAATCGGCATGTTTTTCGGTCCATTGGGTCAACCGACCGGCCAGATTGGTGCGGATTCCGCTCAATTCGTCGATCCCGACCGGTCGGGGTTCGTTCTCGCTCAGGCTGCCGTACAGCTCCACCACATGGAAGAGGATGAGCTCGGCTTCGAGCGAATCGGCCATGGACAGCGCCCCCCGCAAGCCATGCATCGACAGGTCCGAATAATCGGTGGGTACCAGGATCCGGTTCACCGAACCGGGAACCGAGTCCTGCGGAACCGACAGCACGGGTACGCTGGATTTGCGGATCACGTTTTCGGCGGTGGAGCCGGAAGCTCCCATGACCACCAGGTCGGCACCGGATTTGGCGGCCGTTTCCGCGATGCAGGTGCTGGGTTTGAAATCCACCCGAACGGTTTCGGTACCGCGCAAGGTGGCGTCGAAATAGGTCTCCGATTCCCGCTTCAACCGGTTTTCCGCATCCCGGATGAGATGCGGAAACAGGTCGTGGTCCATATCGATGGGCAATCCCATCCGGTTCACGCTGTCTTGCAGATAGGTGAAGGAGGGGATCACGTGCAGGAGGTCGATTTTGCCTCCGTACTTGCGGGCGAAGGCCAATGCGAAGGGATAGGCCGCGCGGGCGCCTTCGGAGAAGTCGGTGGGAACCAGGATCCGGTCGAGTGTGAGCATGGGAGTACCTCGGTGGGTGTTACTTCAGGAAACGGTCGAACCAGCCCATCATGCGCAGGCTGTAGTCGTATTTGGCGGTGGCGTTCCGGTTGCCGTGCCCTTCGCCGGGGTAGAATACCAGTTCTACCGGCAGGTCGGGTTTGCGCACGCGCAGGTGGCGGAAGAGCTCCATGGATTGGCCCGGATGCACGCGGGTGTCGTCTTTGCCGTGCATGATGAGCAGAGGCGTGCGGGCGTTGGCCACATGGTACACGGGCGAACGCTCCAGTTTCTCCTGCCAGCTGTCCCAGATGCGTTTGCGGGCATGCACATGGTAGAGCTCTTCGGGGATGTCGCTGGTACCCCATTTGGACAGGTTGTTGCTGATGCCCACGAACATGACACCGGCCGCCACGCGGTGCGAGTAGTAGGTGGAGAACCAGGCCGTGGCGTAGCCCCCATACGATCCGCCGGTGACACCCACCTTGGCGCTGTCTACCAGGCCGGTTCGGATGAGGTGGTCTATGCCGTCCATGACGTCGTCGAACTCCTTGCCGGCCATGTCGCCCTGGGAGGAGTAGGTGAAGGCCCGCCCGCGGCCGGTGCTGCCCCGGTAGTTGGGATAGAACACGGCGTAACCCTTCTCGGCGCCCCAATGGCCGGGGTTGGAATAGCCGGTGATCCAGCCGTTGGAAAGGTGCGCTTCGGGGCCGCCATGCACTACGGTGATGAGCGGTAGGTTCTTGGCATCGCCCGTGCTCGGGGTGAAGAGGATGCCTTCGAGCTGCAGGCCGTCGCGGGCGGTCCAGGTCATGGGGGCCTGTTTGCCCAGGCGCACGCCGGCCAACCAGGGGTTGGAGTCGGTGACCCGTACCGCGGTGCGGTCGGCGCTCTTCTTGACGAAGAGTTCGGCCGGATGCGCCGGGGTGGAGGCCACGAAGGCCACGCTGCCGTTGGCGGCCGCACTGAAGGCGGTGAAGATGGGACCGCCGGTGCCGAGCACGCGGGTGAGGGTGCGGCCGTCGGGCGTTACGGTGCCGAAGCTGCTCCACACGCCTTCCGATGCGATGAAATGGATGGTGTTGGCGGCGGTCCAGCGGATGGCGTCGAACTTGCCGGGGAAATCGGCCTGGATGGCGGTGCTGGTACCCCCGGTAACCTGGGCGATGCGGATGGTGCCGTCGGTGGGGTCGTTCAGGTCGTACGCACCCAGGATGGCCAGGCGCTTGCTGTCGGGCGACCAGTGGATGCTGTTCAGCTTGCCGGCGTGGTCTATGGTGGCTACCACCTCTTTGGTGGCGTGGCTCACGATATGCACATCCTGGGCCATGTATTCGTCATCCACGAAGGGGGTGGGTGCGGCCGATACGGCCAGATGCATGAGGTCGGGGCTCCAGGCCATCTGATAGACCGAACCGGCCACCTTTACCACGTGCGGGGTATGTCCGGGCATGTCCACGTTCTGCATCCAGGCCTGCCGGTCGGGCATGTACTGTTCGTACAGTTCGGGCTGATAGGGGAGGTCCGACTTGGGCGTGGGGTCGGGTTCGTAGGCGGTGTAGGCGATATGGGACCCATCGGACCCCCAGACATAGCTGATGATGGAGGTGGTATGGGCGTGCAGGCGGGTGGGGGTGCCACCGGCCGCCGGGATTTCATACAGGGTGCTGCCGGTGTCGCCCTGGCGGCGGGCCAGGAAGGTGATGGTCCCTTTTTTGGGACGTACCTGCACGGCGGAGACGCTTCCGTCGGTCACCACGGCGCGGGAGGTGCCGGCGGCCACATCATATACCCACAATTGGGTGGTGTTGGGGCGGTTCTCCACTTTCGGATCGAAGGGAACCGATACGGTATAGGCCACCCAGGCGCCGTTTTCGGCGATGGCCGCCGAGGTTACGCTGCGGATCGAAGCGATCTGTTCGGGTGTGAGACCTTGGGCCCAGGCCCAGGCGGGGGCCACAAGAAGGGCGAGGAGTAGGATTCGGGTTTTCATACCCGGAAAGTACTACATCCGGGCCATTTGACGGAGTATCCATCCTTGTCTTCCCCGCACATAGGGGCCGGGACGGTCCAGCCGGTAGCGGGTGGGATTGGGCAGCACGGCCGCCATGAGGGCGGCTTCGCCCCGGGTCAGTTCCGAGGCGTCTTTTCCGAAATAGCGCTCGGCGGCGGCCTGGGCCCCGTACACGCCGGGTCCGAATTCGGCGATGTTCATGTACAGGAGCAGGATGCGGTCTTTGGGCATCACGAATTCCAACCAGGTGGTGTACACCGCTTCCAGACCCTTGCGCACCCAACTGGGACCCGGCCACAGGAAGAGGTTCTTGACCACCTGCTGGCTGATGGTGCTGGCGCCCCGGGCCCGCCGGCCCCGTTGGCGGTCGCGGTAGGCTTTTTCGATGGATTCCAGGTCGAACCCTTCATGCACCGGAAATTTCTGGTCTTCGCTGGCCACCATGGCCCGGCCCACATGGGGGGGCAGGTCGGAGGTCCAATCCTTGTGGATCCAGGGAAAACCGCCCACACGTTCCCGGGTGGCGGGGTAATACAGGTGATGCGGAACCTGGATGAGCTGGAACGTGGTTACCGGTGGCGGAACGAACCGATACAGCACGATCAGCGGGAAGGGAAGCGCCGGTACGACCAAGGCCAGCAGGACCAGCCCTTTCAGCAGCTTCATAGGCGGCCGAAGGCCGGGCGGATGGGGCGGATGTTGGAGGCCCGGCGGTCGTGTACCCGCCACAGGGGGATGGCGGCCGAACCGTTCATGGCCAATTCGCCGGCGGGTTCGGCTTCGAACCGGTCGGCGACCGCCTCGAAGGTGTCCGCACTGACCAATATGGAATTGGGCACCGATTTCGTGAGCGATTCGATGCGGCTGGCCACGTTCACGGCATCGCCGATCACCGTGTATTCGATGTGGTTCATGGAACCCACGTTGCCGACCACCACCTCGCCGGTATTGATGCCGATACCGATGCGGACGTCCTCGTCCAGGATATCGCGGTAGAGCTTGTTGACCTTGTCCAGGGCGGCGATCATGTCGAGTGCGGCATGTACGGCATTGCCCTGGTTGTCCAGGTGCGATACGGGCGCCCCGAAGATGGCCAGCATGCCGTCTCCGATGAGTTTGTTCACCGAGCCGTTGTGGCGTACCACCGGTTCGGAAACGATGGACCAGAAATCGTTGAGGAAGGCCACCACGTCGGAGGGGGTCATGCGCGAAGCCATCCGGGTGAAATTGCGGATGTCGGCGAACAGGACCGAAACCACGCGGGTCTCACCGATGAGGAGGTCTTCGTCGGTACGCCCCAGGTGCTGGGCCACGACCTGCTCGGGCACATAGCGCTTGAAGAGCTCCATGATGCGGGTCTGGTCGTCCACGGCGCGTTTGAGTTCCCGGGCGAGCGAGTGGTTGTCGTCGCGCAGGCGGCTGTGAGCCACGGCGGTCTGCAGGGCCATGACCACTTCTTCGGTATCGGCCTCGGCTTTCAGATAGCTGAAGAGTTTGCCCGATTTGACCGCGTGTTTCAGATTGGCGGTATCCTCGTTTTCGGCGATGGCCACCACGAGCAGATGCGGATGGCTGCCCCGGACCGATTCGGCGAACTGCAGGGCGCTCATGGAAGGCAGGCGGGCGGGCACCAGGGCCACATGCAGGTCATAATCCTGCAGGATGCGGCTGGCGGAGCGGATATCGGTGGCGGTGAACACATTGAAGAACGGCACGAGGGCGCCACGGATCGCTCCGAGGACGACTTCGTCCGGATGCACCACCAGGATGTTTCCGCCGTTTTTCATGGGTACAGGAAGGGAAAATGCCGTGCATAGTACGAAGGCGCCAACCCAAGTGCAATAGGTGCAGGGGGTTAGCCCGTGTACCGGACGATGAGGATGGTCATATCGTCGTGCTGGTCCTGTTGGCCGACGAAAGTTTCGACGCTGGCGTTCACGATGTTGAGCAGGGCGGAAGCCCCGCGGCCGGCGTGTTCATCGAGCAGTTCGAGCAGGCGTTCGGTGCCGAAGATGTCGTGCCGGGCGTTCATGGCTTCGGAGTAGCCGTCGGTGTACAGGACGAAGCTGTCGCCGGGAGCCAACGGGAGCACGCGGGTTTGCAGGCGCGCGCGGAAGCGGCCGTCGGGGGTCATGCCGATGGCCAACCCGGCCGATTCCTGGGCGGTGGCCGTGCCGGCGGCCGGTTTCCAGAGCAGGGGGTTGTGCCCCGCCCGGGCGTAGGTGAAGGTGCCCGCCCGCGTGTCGAGCACGCCGTACAGCACGGAGACGAAGGTGCCCCGTTTGGCGTTCCGGCAGAACAGGTGGTTCACCCGATCCAGCAGGTCGCTCGGGTCGGGATATTCGGGAGCCAGGCTCTGCACGAATCCCTTCATGAGGGTCATGTAGAAAGCGGCCTGTATGCCCTTGCCGCTCACATCGCCCACTACCAGGCCCCATCGCCCCTCGCCCAGTTCCAGGAAATCGTAATAATCGCCGCCCACCTGGGAGGCGGGTTCGCACCAGGCGGCCACTTCGGCCCCGGGGATGGTCGGGGTGGTTTCGGGGAGGAAACTCATATGGACCGCCCGGGCGATCTCCAGCTCCCGTTCGATCCGTTCCCGATTGTACCGTTCCACCAGGTATTCGGGCACATATTCGGGCAAGGATTCCCGTTTCCTGCCGCTTGCCACGCCCCGGATGCCGAAGGCGGAAACCCCGATCAGATAGGCGGTCACCGGAAATGTGGTGGTGATACCCGAAGCCGGGTCGCCGCTGTAGCGCAGCAGGAACATCCATAGGGCGGCATGGACCATGGTGGCCGCTACCGTGAACGGCCCGAAGGCATGGAACAGGAAGGCGAGGAACAGGCCGGTGAGTGCCCCCAAGGCGGCCTGGTGGGTCCACGGTTCGACCACCATGACCCCCTGGAAGGAGATGGCGAATGCGGTAGCCACCAACAGGTAAGCCCATATCGGGTTCCGGCTCTTCGTGTACACCCATCCCATGCCCGACATGAACACGGTGTACAGAAGGAATGCGGCATGGAAGAAGGGCGTGGTGAAGGCGGTTAGCCCGGGCAACCCGGGTTCGTCGATGGCATACCCGACGGTGTCCCTGGCATGCACTTCCACACCGGGTATCAGGGCTACGATGAGGGCGGTGGCACCGGCCAGCGCCGCTCCCGCCACCACCGAGCGCAGCAGGGCGGTACCTACCGGTTGGTTCATCCAGTAGCCGCGGCGGATGAAGCTGAGCAACTGGAGTTTTTCGGGTTGGGCCGCCAGCAGGTAGGAAGACCCGGTGCCGGAGAGCACATAGGTGAACAGGCCGCCCAGGGCCAGCAGGAGCAACCCGCCGAAAGCGAGCGCCATCAATTCGGCCCAGCCGAAGAACTCTTCGGAACGCACGCTGCGGATCATGACGACGATGAAGGCCAACCCGATCACCAAGGCCATGAGTCCGGCATCGGTTTTCGAGGAGCGCGCGTCTACCAACCGGTTGCTCAGGCGGCGGATGAACAGGCCGCTCATGAGCAGGGTGGCGACGAGGTACAGACTCATGCGGACCGAATCGTACTGGTTGGACCGGAACCCGGCGTCCTTCGGGGTGGTGGGTTCGGCCTCGAGCAAGACCAGCGCGCCGTTGGGCTGGATGTTGAGCACCAAGTCCCAGGATTCGCCGGCCAGGGGTTCGGCCGACCGCATGCGCACGCGGTCTCCGTTCACGGAAACCGGATGCCAGGCCAGTTCGCCCCAGGCGGTGCGGGAGATGTGGTGGCCGGCCAAGGCATAACGGTCTTCGGCGGCGGCGAGCAGGGTGTCGGCCGGGGCCGACGGATGCACGGCACGTAGGGCGCGGTAATCGGCCGGCATGGCCACGTCGCTGCTGTTGGCCCGCCAACGGGCCGCCACCGGGTGCCCGTTGCCGAGGATGTGCACCTCGTAACTGGCGTTGGCCGTGGTGGAATCGGGTAGGGTGCGTGTGTAGTGGAAGCGCACGGCCCATACATGGCGGAAGGCCTCGGGCAGGTCGGTCTGCTCCCTGTGGCTGCTCACGCGGTCGGGGTGCAAGGGCAGGCCGGTACGGCCGATGCGGTCCAGCGCGGCCTGTTCGGCGGCCGCCCGGGGCGGCAAGGCCCTGAGCTCCGCATCGGGATGGGCGGTTTTGAACGCCACCCATCCCGCCAGGAGCATGACCAGGGCGGTTCCGGCGAGCAGGCCGTCCAGCCGGGTGGTATTCCGGTTCCAGACGGCCCGCAGCTGGGCCAGGGGGTTGCGGTTCGGTTCCATTACCCCCCGAAAATACGGTGGATCAGTTGCCGCCCGCGCGCAGCCGTTCCACTTCGGCACGCAGGGCGTCGATCTGGGCCTGCTGCTCCTGGATGGCTTTCAACAGCACCGGAATCATTTCCGTGTAGTTCACGGTGAGGATTTCGGTGGTGTTCAGGCTTTCGGAACCGTTCGGACCGGCGGTTTTTTCATCGGGCTGAAGCAAGATCGTACGCTCCGTGACCAGATGGGGGAACTCGGCCGCGAAATCCTGGGCGATGACCCCGAAGTGGGTGCCCGAAGGCAGGGCCAGGCCGGCGTCCTCACGGAACCGGTAGCTGTACACACGGGTCCGCATGAGCCCCGGCAGCACGCTTCCCATATCCTGCAGGTCCGTTTTCAGGCGGGCGTCGGAGGGCTGGTTGAAGGTGCCGGTATAGGTCAGGTCGCCGTTCACCGTCACGTTTCCGTTGAAGATGCCCGCGGTGGCGTTGGTGCCACTTGCGTTCACGATCAGCCCTAAATTGTTGCCTGCGGCATTGTTCACGCTGATCTCCATGCCGATGTTGTCACCGGCGGTATTTCCCGTGACCCGGCTCAGCACTCCGAAGTTCCGCACGCTGGAATTGAAGGCCGAAGCGACCAGACCCAGGTTGTGGGTGCTGCTGTTGGTGAAGGACTGGGCTTCCACACCCACGTTGCCCCGTGCCGCGCCGACGTTGCCACCCGCATACCCGAACACGCCGATGTTCAGGTTGGTGTTGTTCCGGGCGATGCCGTACACCCCGAAGTTGGTGGAACCGAAATTGCCCTGGGCTTCCTGCGGGTCGCCGAATGGGACGATCTCGCCCGACCCGGCACCGATGGCGAACCCGATGCTGCCTACGGTGATTTTCGAGGTGCCTTCGGCCACGTTGTACCCGGCATAGGTGCCGGTCCCGTTGGCCGCGCCGGCATTGTTCTGCCCGTTCACCCGGCTGTAGGTGCCGAAGACGAAGGTGGGGTTGCTACCGGCGGGTTGCACGTAATTGTACATGCCACCCGAGGTGGATGCGTTCGTGGTGGTGTACGACTCGAACGCGGGCTGATGGCGGGTGCCCGACACGTTGACCACGATGGAGGAGTCGCCCTCGGAGGTGTCCACGTTGTAGGGTTGGGTGGGGTCGAATCCGTTGCCGGCCGCCAGGGCGAAGGGTACGCTCCAGACACGGGTGGCGCCCAGGTCGGTGTAGGTGGTGCCGCCGCTGAAATCGGCTTCCAGTTTCACGAACATGGCTTGCCCGTCGTATGCGATCTCGCTGAAGGGAGTGCCCAGGGGCGTGCCCTGGCCGATCACGATGCTCACCACGCCGAAGGCGTCGCTGGTGGCACTGTGGGTTTCGCTGTAGAGCACGGTACCGTCGGCGGCATCGGCCACCAGGGATACCCGAAGGCCCATGGGTTGGTTGGCCAGGATGTCGCCGTTGGCGTTGCGAGCCACGGCCTGGTACCCGATGCCCTGGGGTACGTCGGTCACGGATGCGGAGCGCTGCTCCACACCCGCACGCATGCGGCGGTTTTCGCTGCCGGGTTCGCGTGCGGGCAGCACGTCCACGGTTTGGGCTTGGGCTACGCCGGTGGCGGCGAGTAGCAGAATGGGTAGGAAACGGTTCATATGGGATGGATTCCTTCGGTCATTTGAGGAGGGTCATGCGGCGGGTGGCGACTTCGCGCCCATCCACCATCAGTCGGTACAGGTACATGCCGGAGCCCAGGCGGGCGGCATCGAAGGTCGCCTCATGGCGGCCGCTGGCACGGGTACCGTCCACCAGCACGGCGACTTCGCGCCCCAGCAGGTCATAGACGGTCAACCGGACCGCCCCCGCCTGTTCCAGCGAATACCGGATGCGTGTGGTCGGGTTGAAGGGGTTGGGGTAATTGCCTTCCAAGGCCGTTGCCGTGGGACGGGTTTCAGGCCCGTTGTCGGGAGCATCTATCGATACGACTTGCCCGGGTGGGATGTAGGCGAAGCCGCCCCCCAGGAACCCCGAGGTTCCCGATCCGACCCCCGCCGTCACATAGCCCATGGACCCGCCCACAACCCGACCCGTTCCGCTGAAGGAACCGGGTAACGGATTGAACACGCCGCTGGATAATGATTGACCTTGGAGACCTGGGACGGCCATCACCAACACGACCAGGGCGGTTCCTAGCTGAATCCGCATGGGTGGTTCGATTGGGTGAGTGGTTGGTTGATTATAACAACTTCAGACTAATTCAGGTGTTCCTTCAGATAGTCGATGTACAGACGGTACAGATACAGGTAGGAATTGCGGTCCCAGGCCACGCCATGGGCGCCGGGTGGGAAAATGCGCAGGTCGTGGTCGATCCGATGCGAAATGAGCGCTTGGGCGAATTGGAAGGTGTGCTGCACATGCACGTTCTCGTCGAGCAGGGAATGCACGAGCAGCAGGTCGCCCTGCAGGCGGTCGGCCCGGGTGATGGGGCTGCTTTTCACATACCCGGCTTCGTTGGCACCCAGCAGGTTCATGTAGCGCTCGGTGTAGATGGTGTCGTACAGGCGCCAATCGGCCACCGGGGCTCCGCTCAGGCCTACTTGGAACACGCCCGGGTGGGCCGTCATGGTATAGAGCACCATGTACCCGCCGTAGCTGTGGCCGCGGATGGCCAACCGGCCGCCGTCCACATAGGGGAGCGACTTCAGCCAGGCGGCCGTGTGGGCGAAATCGGCGGCTTCGAGCTCGCCCAGGTTGCCATACACCTGCTTCTCGAAATCGCGGCCGTACCCGCTGGATCCCCGGTTGTTCACGCTAACTACCAGGTACCCGGCATGCGCCAGGTATTGGCGCCACATGGAGCTTTCCCATTGGTTGTACACCGACTGGGAACCGGGTCCGCCGTAGATGTCGAGCACGACCGGATAGGTTTTGGTGGAATCGAATCCGATGGGATAGAGCACCAATGCATCCAGATCATGCCCTTCGGCCGTGCGGAATTTTTTGAGCACCCGAGGGGCATAGGCATAGGTGGCGGTGTTGCGGCGCACACCGGCGTTGTCTTCCAAGGTGCGGACCACGCGGCCGTCCTGGTTGCGCAGCACGACCTGGGTGGGGGTGCTCACATTGGACCACCGGTTGATGAAATACCGGGTATCCGGACCCATATCGATCCGATGGGTGCCGCTTTCGGTGGTGATGCGGCGTTTGCCCCGGCCATCCACGCCCACCCGGTACAACTGCCGTTCCAGGGGCGAGGCCTCGGTGGAGCTGTAGTAGATGGTTTTGGCGCGGGCGTCGAACCCGTGCACGTTGGTCACTTCCCAGTTGCCGCGGGTCACCTGGTTGAGCAGGCGCCCGTCGTACCCGTACCGGTAGATGTGGCGGTACCCGTCGCGGTCCGACAACCAGTAGAATTCCTTCTGGCCGGCGGGGAACATCATGTGATGGCTGATGCCCTCGAAGAAGTTGTAGGCGTCGATGTAGGAATCGGACCGTTCCTCCATGACCAGGCGGCGTTGCCCGGTTTTCACATCGAAGAAGAACAGTTTGAGGTGGTTCTGGGCGCGGTTCATCCACACCACGGCGAGTTGGCCCGGTTCGGCGGTCCAATAGATGCGGGGGATGTAGGAATCGGGATGCTCGCCGGTTTCCAACCAGGTAAGGGCGCCGGTGGTCACATCGGCCACACCGATGCGCATGATCGGGTTGGTCTGGCCCACCTTGGGATATTTCAGGGTGATGTATTCGGCGGTCTGGCCGCTCATGTCGCTCATCTGGAAGAGGGGAACCCCACGCTCGTCTTCCTGCCAGAAGGCGATATGGCGGCTGTCGGGCGACCAGGTCCAGGCCTGTGCCAGGCCGAATTCCTCCTCATACACCCAGCCGAACCGGCCGTTGAAGATGCCGGGTGAAGCGTCGTGGGTGAGGCGGGTTTCGGTGCCGGTGGCGAAATCGAAGCGGTAGAGCTCGCCGCCGCGTTCGAACCCGACCGAGCGGCCGTCGGGCGATACCTCGGCCGTGCCGGCGTCGTCGGCCACCAGGCGCAGGGTTTTGTCGCCCAGCGAATAGTAGTAGTAATCGGCGATGCCCGACCGGCGGTAGATGGGCCTGAAATCGGTTTCGAAGAGCAGGTGTCTGGAGTCGGCCGTCCACTGGAACGACTCATACTCGAAGGGTTGGTCGGTACCGGGGAAGGTGAGGCCTTGGCCGTCGAAAATGAGGGCGTCGGCGCCGGTGGCGGGGTCGGAACTGCGGATTTCCGTCCGGGAGGTGTTGGGGTTGTACACCAGGTAGGAGAATCGGCGGCCTCCATCGATCCAGTTCACGCTTTGCGGCCCGGAGGCGCCGGAGAACAGGGCGCTGCGGCCCAAAGCCTGCTCGATGGATTCGAAGGTTTGTTGGGCCCCGGCGGGCAGCGCGAAAGCGGCCGCAAGGAACAGGGCGGTAAGTGGGATGCGGAGTCGGTTCATGACGGGAAAGATAGTAGTTTGGCCGCCATGAGGTCGTCATGCTGAACGATATCCACGAGGAAATGGCCGATGGTAGGCCGCATTGGGGGCGGTTGCTGATGCATCCGTGGCCGGAGGTGTCGGAAACGGCCGCGGCCTGGGTGGAAGGAGCGGTGGATGAGCTGGCGGATGGAGTGTGGCCGGATGTGTCGGGCCGGACGGCCCTGGAGGCCGGGGAAGCCTGGGTACGGGCGGGGGGGGGGGGGGGGGGGGGGGGGGGGGCCCCCCGCGCCCCCCCCCCCCGCCGGGGGGGGCGCGCCCCCCCGGGGGTGGGGGGGGCCCCCGCCGGG